>NZ_JBFUFI010000017.1:0-64903 GCF_056403495.1 Devosia sp. P2_G7 | reverse complement strand
GGCGTGAGCCTCTTTCATCTGCGGACTACCGCTACGGGGCAAACGCCTCGCCGGTCCCGCTTCGTTCTGTCCGAGAGGGCAGAGTTCTTTGAAAACTCCGAAGCCCACGGGCTGTCGGATGCATCAGCTTGCCTCGCGCCATCCCCACCACGGTGTCACCTGGCGAGGGAGACGATCGCATCGACGCCGGTGAAAGGGTCTCCCTCCCCACAGGGGTGGGGGTCAGCCCCCACCGGATGTGCGTTAAGTCCTAGCTCAGTGCGTTCAGCAAATTGCCCGACACGTGCCCATCCGGCAGCAGGCCGGCGCGCGTCTGCCAGTCGATCACCGCGGCGCGCGTCTTGGGGCCGATCTCGCCATCGGGCTTACCGATCTCGTAGCCCTTCTTGAGCAGCTTCGCCTGCACCTGCTTGCGACCATCGGCATTGAGCGCAGTGTCGTTGGGCCAGGGCGCCAAAAACCCCTTGCTGCCGATGATCCGGTCGGCAAGGTGGCCGACGGCAAGGGCATAGCTGTCGGAGTTGTTGTAGCGCTTGATGACGCCGAAGTTCGGCAGCACGGCAAATACCGGGCCATTGCCACCCATCGGCATGTAGAGCTTGGCCGTGTCGCTGTCGCGCGGGAACGGTTTGCCGTTGGCGCGGGAGACGCCGACGCCGCGCCAGTCGCCCAGTGTCGCGGTGATCCCCTGCCAGACATTCTGGTAATTAAAGTCTCGCGCGAGCTTTACCTCGTAACCCCAGGTTTCACCTGGACGCCAGCCAAACGACTTCAAGTAGTTTGCGATCGACGCCTGCGCGTCTGGCACCGAGCCCCAGATGTCCTTGTGGCCATCGCCCTTGAAGTCGACCGCGTACTTCATGAAGCTCGACGGCATGAACTGCGGCAGGCCCATGGCGCCGGCCCACGAACCGACCATGTTCTTGGCGCGCACATGCCCGCCCTCGAGGATTTCGAGCGCTGTGATCAGTTCACCGCCGAAATAATCGGAGCGGTAGCCGCCATAATCGAGCGTAGCCAACGCGTGCACCGTGTTGGTGCCGCCCAGGAATCCGCCGAAATTGGTCTCGATGCCCCAGATGGCGAGGATGATTTCGCCCTGCACCCCGTAGCGCTCGCTGACCGCCGCAAGCGTCTTGGCCCACTCGCCGCGCATATCGTGGCCAGTACCGATCCGCGCGTCGGTGACGCGCTTGCCGACATAGTCTGCCGCAGTGGAGACGAATTCCGGTTGCTTCTTGCTGAGTTCGAGCACCGAGCCGATCGGCTTGAAATCGCCCATCGCGACGTCGAACACGTGCTTCGAAACGCCCCGCGCCTTGGCCCGTCGCCACACGCCGTCGACAAAGCCATCAACGCTGGCAAAGGCCGGCGTGAACGCCGACGAAGCGATCAGCGCGGCAGCGCCGAGACCGAAACTACGACGGGAAACAGAGAATTCGATCGGCTTGTTTACGCGGTACATGAAAGCGCCTCTGCACAAGAGGGCGACCCGGAATAACGCTGGGCCGGTCTGCCGGCGCAGATAGCCGACGGTTTCCATCCATTCTCCGCAACGAAATTAAGATCGTGTTACCTACGTGATCCCGATTGCGTGATCGGTTGACACAGGCGGTCGATCCGTCGGATGCCTGCCCCCCTTTCATCGCGTCGGAGGAGTGCGATGTTTCGATCGATTGCGGTGGCCGCGCTTGCGCTGGGCCTCGCCGCCACCCCCGTGCTGGCCGCCGGAGTCTTGGCGCAAGAACTGCAGCCGACGCTCACCGGCGACGTGAAGATCCATGACCCCAGCGTCATCGAGGTCGACGGCAAGTTCGTCGCCTTCCAGACCGGGCAGGAAGGCGGCATCTATCGAGGCGCCATCCGCGCCAAGACCTCGCCGGACGGCATCGCCTGGACCGACGCCGGCTCGATCGGCAAGGGCGTTCCGAAGTGGGAGCGGAAAGAACTCGGCTACCAGTCGCCCAACATCTGGGCCCCGTCGGTCAGCAAGCACGGCGACACCTGGAACCTCTACTACTCGGTGTCCTCCTTCGGCATCAACACCAGCGCCATCGGCCTGATGACCAACGCCGCGCTCGACCCCCAACAGCCCGGCGAAGGCTGGCAGGATCAGGGCCTCGTGCTGAAGTCCAACGGCAAGGACAACTGGAACGCCATCGACCCCTGGCGCATCGACCTCGCAGACGGCCGCGCCTTCCTCGCCTACGGCTCGTTCTGGGACGGCATCAAGATGCGCGAACTGGATCCGGCAACCGGCAAGCTCCTCGCCGACGACACCCCGACCTACGACCTCGCCTCGCGGCAAGGCGCCGGCATCGAGGCGAACAGCATCCTCGAGCACGGGGGCCGGTTCTACCTGTTCGTCTCGTTCGACCAATGCTGCAAGGGCGTCAGCAGCACCTACAACATGCGCGTCGGGCGCGCCGACGCGGTGACCGGTCCGTATCTCGATCGCGACGGCAAGCCGATGCTCCAAGGCGGCGGCACGCTGCTTCAGGGCAAGACCGGCCGCTTCATCGGCCCCGGCGGACAGGAAGCGATCGTGACGTCAAAGGGCGAAATGCTCGCCTACCACTATTACGACGGCGACGACTTCGGAGTGTCCAAGCTCCAGCTCTCGCCGCTCAGATGGACCCCAGACGGTTGGCCCGAACTCGATGCCCTCCCCGAATAACCGCGCCGCCGACCTCGACCTGCTGAAGACCCTGCTGGTCGTGGGCATGATCGGCGCCCACGTCATCCAGCTCATTACCTTCCGGGCCAAGCCCGAGGCGGCGATCTTCGCCGAGTACATCAACCTCGTGACGTTCTCGGGCTTCCTCTTCGCCTTCGGCATCGGGCTCGGTCTGCCCAAGCCGGAAGGACGGCACCGCAGCCTGTGGTGGCGGCTCCGTCCGCCGCTGCTGTTGCTGCTGGCGGTCTGTGCCTCGTCGTTCGCCTTCGCGCTGCTGGTCGATCGCAAGCACCTCGACGCGCAGCTGATCATCGACGTCGTCACCATGCAGCGGCTGTTCGGCTGGAGCGAGTTCCTCGCGACGTTCTTCGTCTTGTCGCTGCTGACGCTGGTCGCCCGCCCTGCCCTGTTGGCGATCGGCCGCACCCCGTGGCTGCTGCTGGTGGCGACGATGGCGTGCCTCGCGACCACGTTCGTGACCACCGGCGCGATCTTCCCGCTGCTGCCGACCGTCGTCGGCCACACCGGCTTCGCCAATTTCCCGCTGCTGCCTTACCTGCCGTGGTTCCTCCTCGGCATCTGGTACGGCAGCCACCCGGTGCGAGCCTGGCACTTCGTGCCGGCGCTGGCGATCACCGGCTACCTTTACTGGGTGACGATCCAGACCGGGCAGTTCCCCAACCGCTTCCCGCCAACGATCCTGTGGATCGGCGGCCCGGCAGCGATCCTCCTCGCCTACCTCGCGCTCTGTCGGCTGATCGCGTCGCGGGTCAACATCGCCGCTGCCCTGCTGACGCCGGGCCGGCACGTGCTGAGCTTCCTGGTGCTGTCGAACATCGCCTTCTTCGCCACCCGCTACTTCATGGGCAAACCGGTCCGCTCGACGCTGATCGCTGCCTTGGTGACGCTGGCGGTGGTCGTTGTGCTATCGGCAGGCTGGTACGCCTGGGAGACCCTGCGGCGAGCTACTCGGCAGCAGCCCGAACCGGCACCGGCCCGATAGAGCCGCGGCTGATCAGCGGGCACTCGATCTTCACCCGTCGCGGCGACGCAGCGGGCAATTGCTCGTCGAGCAGCGTGCCTACGGCCCAGCGCGCCATTTCCTCGTGCGGCAGCACCACCGTCGACAGCGGCGGGTCCATGTAGACGCTGGTGTCCTCGTCGTCGAAGCCGACGATCGACATGTCGTCCGGAACACGTAGCCCGCGGACGCGCAACGCATCATAGGCGCCGACCGCCATGCGGTCGTTAAAGGCGAAGATCGCGGTGGGCGGATTGGGCATGTCGAGCAGCCGCGCTGTCAGGTCGCGACCGCCATGGATGGTCCAGCCGCCGCGCATGATCAGGTCCTCGTCGACCGGCACATCCCACGAGGCCAGCGCCTGGCGATAGCCGCGCTCGCGGTCGTCGGCGGCCTCGATCCAGCTCTCGCCGGCGAGGTGAGCGATGCGGCGGTGCCCGGCCTTCAGCAGCGCCTCGGTCGCGGCATAGCCACCGGTGACGTCGGCCGGCACCACCGAGGGGTAGTAGCGCTTCTTGTCGTAGCAGTTGAGCAGCACGGTCGGCACGTCGCGCAGCCGCTCGGGCACTTCGACCTCGCGGGTGACGAGGCTGCCATACAGCACGCCGATGATCTGGTTGCTGAGCAGCATGTCGAGCGCGAGGCTCTCGAGCTTGGGGTCGGCGCGGGTCGAGAAGGTCGCAACCACCACGTCCTGCAGCGCCGCTTCCTCGCGGGCGCCCTCGATGAACGGCGTCGCGAACGGCGTGGTGGTGACCTCGTCGAGCAGTAGCCCGATCACCCGCGTCTTGTTCTCGGGCACATGGTGTTGCGGCCCCTTGCGATAGCCCAGCGCCTCGGCCGCTTCGATGACCCGAGCGCGCGTCGCGTCTGCCACACGCGCATTCGGCACCCGGTTCAGCACAAGCGAAACCGTGGCCTGCGAGACCCCCGCCCGCTCACCGATCTCGATCATGGTCGGCCGCTTCGCCACCGCTTCCCCCAACGTGTTCAAAGCGCAGCATTATCAGGCCGCGCGCCCTGTGTGCAACTCAGTTGCTAAACTCATTAGCGACCGGAACGCTTGCCAGACAGGCTGAAAGCCGCTAGCCATAGTCAAACTGCTAATAATATTATCTGGGAGGACTGCATGATCGGCGAGACTACGGCCACCAGGGCTGGTGCAAACGCACGCGAGGAGATCTCACTCGACGGCGCGTGGCGCTTCCGGCTCGATGGCCATGGCGACTGGCGCATCGCGACGGTCCCCAGCCCCTGGCAGGCCGAATTCGCCGACCTCCGCCACTCAACTGGCAAGGCGATCTATGCACGCCAGCTGTCGATCCCGACGGCATGGCAGGGTCGCGAGATCGCCGTCCGCTTCGGCGCCGTGAACTATTTCTCGGAAGTCCGCCTCAATGGTCGCGTCCTCGGCACGCATGAGGGCGGTTACCTGCCCTTCGAGTTCGTGATCCCGGCCGGCACGCCGGCGGAAAGCGCCCTCGAAGTGCACGTCACACTGCCGAGCGGCGACGCCGAGGCCTATCCCGACTACCCGTTCGGCGAGATCCCGCACGGCAAGCAGAGCTGGTACGGCCCGCTCGGCGGCATCTGGCAGTCGGTGAAACTGCTGGCGCGCGACAAGCGGCACGTCTCGCATGTGGCGATCGATGCCAACCCCGATAGCGGCGAAGTCTCGCTGGCGCTGACGCTCTCGGCCGCCGCGGCCGGTGCAACGGTTCGCGCCACGGTTGGCAGCGTTTCCGCCGAGACCACCCGCACAACGCTGAAGCTGAAGCTCGCCTCGCCCGCCCTCTGGTCGACCGAGAAGCCGAACCTCCATTCGCTCAAGCTTGAACTGATCGCCGGCGGCGAGGTGGTCGACACCACCACGCACAGCTTCGGGTTCCGCAAGATCGAGACCCGCGACGGCAAGTTCTTCATCAATGGGCAGCCGCTCTACCTGCGTGGCGCGCTGGACCAGGACTACTACCCGGACGGCATCTGCACCCCGCCCTCGCTCGCCTTCCTCGAGGACCAGTTGAAGAAGGCCAAGCATCTCGGCCTCAACCTGCTGCGCGTCCACATCAAGGTGCCGGACCCGCGCTACTACGAAGTCGCCGACCGGCTCGGCGTGCTGATCTGGACCGAAATCCCCAACGTCCAGTACTTCAGTGCCGCGGCGGCGCAGCGCATGCGCGACACCATGGCCGGCATCATCGAGCGCGACGGCAACCATCCCTCGATCATCGCCTGGACCATCATCAACGAGGATTGGGGCACGCGGCTGATCGAGAATGCCGACCACCGCCAATGGCTCAAGGACACCTATGACTGGCTGAAAGCCAGGGACCCGCGCCGCCTCGTCGTCGACAACTCGGCCTGCATCCCGAACTTCCACGTCAAGACCGACATCAACGACTACCACTACTACCGCTCGGTGCCGGAGCGCCGCGCCGAGTGGGAGAAGCTGACCGAAGAGTTCGCCGGCGCTGCCGACTGGACCTGGACGCCGTATGGCGACGGCGAGCGTCGCGGCGACGAGCCGCTGGTGGTCTCCGAGTTCGGCGTGTGGGGTCTGCCCCACCCGGACCAGGTGAAGCCTCCCGCCGGTGAGGAGCCATGGTGGGCCGAGACCGGCGGCAACTGGGGTGACGGCGCGGCCTATCCGCACGGCATCCAGAACCGCTTCGCCACCTACCATCTCGACAAGGTGTTCGCCAGCTTCGGCGACTTCATCACCGACGTGCAGTGGTACCAGTTCGCCAATCTCAAATACGAGATCGAGTCGATGCGCGCTCACGCGCCGATCCAGGGCTACGTCATCACCGAGATGACCGACGTGCACTGGGAGGCCAACGGCCTGCTCGACATCAACCGCAACCCGCGCGCCTTCCACGACCGCTTCGCCGAGATCAACAACGACACGGTGATCGTGCCGCAGCTAGCTCATCACGCGATCACCTCGGGCGGCAGCGTGCCGCTGAGCCTCAAGGTCGCAGCTGGCGGCAAGGCGGTGCCGGCCGGCGCGACGCTGAGCTGGTCGGTCGATGGCGCGAGCGGCAAGCTCGACGTTCCCGCGACGGCAGGACTGGCGGTGGCCGACCTCGGCACCACCACGATCACGCTGGGCGGTGACGCCCGCGTCGCGACCATCGCGCTGAAGCTCGAAGCTGGCAGCAAGCTGCTGGCAAAGAACGAGATCCAGGTCTCGGTCTATGCCAATCGCGCAGCCGGTCCGGCAAAGATCGCCGCGGCCGACGCCGAACTCGCGGCCTTCGCCAAGAGCCTCGGCTACACGGTGACTTCGGATGCGGCCTCGGCCGACTTGGTGCTCACCCATGCACTGGGCGAGGAGGACATCGAGGCCATGCGCCACGGCGCCCGCTATCTCGTCCTCGCCGATGGTTCGGTCGACACCTACCGCAACCTTCGCACCGATCCGCCGCGCGCCGAACCGCCTACCATGCCGGCGAGCAAGGAGCGGACACGCCAACTCGGCTCGGAAACCCAACTCCCCAACATCGGGCTGGTTCTCCGCGACGGCACGCTGTGGCGCGGCGACTGGATCGCCAACTTCTCGTGGATCAAGCGCACCGGCGCTTTCGCCGCCCTGCCCGGCGGTCCGCTGCTCGATGTGTCGTTCGATCGCGTCGTGCCGCACCACGTGCTGACCGGCTTCCGCTCGTGGGAATACGAGGGGCTGATCGATGCTGGCGTGGTCATCGGCTGGATCAACAAGCCGGCCGCGACCATTGCCCGCCGCCGGGTCGGCAGAGGCGGGCTCGTGGTCACCACGTTCCGCCTCACCAACGACACGCCGGGCACAGATCCGGTGGCTGCGGCACTATTCGACGGCCTTGTCACCACGACGGCAAATCTGGAGATCGACTGATCAGAAACTGAATCAGCTTTTCGGGTAGGAAACATGGGAAACACGCCACACGGCATGCATGTCGATCTCTAACTAGCTGTAAGTAAAGCACAATTTTCCACTTTCTTTTGATACAGGATTGACAATATTGTCAGCCGCAATAGCATCAGCGCCGGCTCGTGAGATCCCCAAGGGACACGCGGGCCGGAGACGACCCGGGAGGAACACGACTTGGCCGATATCAGGCTCGTAAACGTCAGCAAGCACTTCGGACAGGTGCGCGTCATCGAGAACGTCTCGATGACCATCGAGTCCGGTGAGTTCATGGTCTTCCTTGGCCCATCGGGCTGCGGCAAGTCCACGCTGCTGCGGATGATCGCGGGCCTCGAGGATATCGACGGCGGCGAAATCCAGATCGGCGACAAGCGCGTCGACGAGCTGCCGCCCGCTGAGCGCGGCGTCGCCATGGTGTTCCAGAACTACGCGCTCTACCCGCACATGACGGTGCGCGACAACATGTCCTTCGGCCTGCAGAACATCCGCACGCCCAAGGAAGAAATCGCCAAGCGCGTCGCTGCCGCGGCAAAGACCCTCGAGCTCGAACACCTGATCGACCGCAAGCCCGGCCAGCTCTCCGGCGGCCAGCGCCAGCGCGTCGCCATCGGCCGCGCCATCGTGCGCGAGCCCAAGGCCTTCCTGTTCGACGAACCGCTCTCGAACCTCGACGCGGGCCTCCGCGCCCGCACCCGCATCGAATTTGCTCAACTGCATCAACGCATGAAGACCACCATGATCTTCGTGACGCACGACCAGATCGAAGCCATGACCTTGGCCGACCGCATCGTGGTGATGAACAATCGCAAGATCGAGCAGATCGGCACGCCGATGGAGATCTACACCCGGCCGGCCTCGCGCTTCGTCGCCGCGTTCGTCGGCTCACCCTCGATGAACTTCCTGCCGGTGCAGCAGATCTCGGATCGCGACGGCAAGGCGCTGGTGAAGCTCCCCGACAACTCCGAAATCCAGACCAACATTGCCACCGCGCGGTTGCCCAATGACGGCCAGCTCACCCTGGGCATCCGTCCGGAGTCTGTGCGGGTGACCTCAGAGGGTGCCGTGTCGGGCAAATCCGATGTGATCGAGCGGCTCGGCGAACGCACCCTCGCCTACGTACGGCTGGCGGACAATTCAGTCGTGATCGCCGAGGACGAGGGGATCTCCAAGCTCAATGTCGGCGATCAGTTGAAGCTTAGTTTCGACGGCTCTGCGGCTCACCTGTTCGACGCCCGCGACGTCGCCTACAGCGCGGCCGGCTAGGAGCAACCCGCCGAGGGGAAAACACGCCCTTCTGAACCTGAATTCCTGATCCATATCATCAGATAGGTCAGTAATAATGTCCCGAACGGTCGCCACTGCTCAATGCGTCTGGCCACGGGACAGGACCGGTCCGCACCGATCCACGCCATGACTACGCATGGAGCTAACCCGATGGGAGGAAATGTAATTATGAAGTCGTTTTTGAAGATGGCACTGCTGTCGACGGCCCTGCTGGTGCCGGGCGTCGCGCAGGCTCAGGAAGTCGTCACCTGGTGGGACTTCCTCGGCGGCGGCGACGGCGTCCGCATGAAGGCGCTGATCGAGAAGTTCAACGCCGAGAACGCCGGCAAGATCGAAATCCAGGGCACGACCCTCGAGTGGGGCACCCCCTTCTACACCAAGGTCCAGACCTCGGCCGCCATCGGCGAAGGTCCCGACGTGATGACCTATCACCTGTCGCGCCTGCCGCTCGGCGTGTCCTCGGGTGCGCTCAGCGAAATCACCCCGGACGAGATCGCGGCAGCTGGTCTTTCGGGTTCGGACTACGCGGAATCGAACTGGAAGGCCGCCCAGGTTGATGGCAAGCAGTACGCCATCCCGTTCGATATCCATTCGATTGTCCTCTACTACAACAAGGACATGCTGAAGGCCGCGGGCCTGCTCGGCGATGACGGCCTGCCCAAGGGCCTCGACGGCGTCGACAACTTCAAGGCAGCGCTGCAGAAGCTCAAGGACGGCGGCGCCGAGTACGGCGTGTCGATCCACTCGGCCGCCGGCGATAGCCAGTGGCGCATTTTCTACTCGCTGCTCGGCCAGCAGGATGGCAAGTTCCTCGACGACCAGGGCCAGTTCCTGTCGGGCGACAACCTCGACAAGGCCGTGAAGGCCACCACCGTGGTTGCCGACTGGGTGAAGGACGGTCTCGCGCCGGCCGCCACCGAATACCCCGCTTCGATCGCGCTGTTCACCGGCGGCAAGGCGGCCATGCACATCAATGGTGTGTGGGAAGTCCCGACCATGACCGATCTCGCGGCCAAGGGCGAACTGTTCGACTGGGGCGCCATCGCGCTCCCCACCTTCTTCGATCACCCGGCTACCTGGGCTGACTCCCACGCCTTCGCCATTCCCAATCGCGTCGGCAATGAAGTCTCGCCCGAGAAGCGCGCCGCCGTCATGCAGGTCATCGCCTGGATGAACAAGAACTCCCTCGCCTGGGCCGACGCCGGCCACATCCCGGCCTACTCGCCGGTCCGCAACAGCGAAGAGTTCAAGACCAAGCAGCCGAACGCGACCTACTCGATCCTGGCCGACACTGCCGTGTTCGATCCGTCGTCGGTGCTCGCAGGCGTGGCCTCCCCGGTCTACGACGCTGCCGGCAACTACCTGATGCCCGCCGTCAACGGCGAGATCGATCCGCAGTCCGCCATGGAACAGATGCGCGACGATCTGCAGGGTCAGGTGGAGTAATTCCGACCCGGCCGGCGCTCTCCCGGGCGCCGGCCGGACTTCTTATGACTGGCAGGGAGGCCAGAACCAATGTCAGCCGATGCCGCCACCGAAGCCGCAATACCGCTGCCTGCGCGCAAGAAACGCTTCAACCGCTCCGAGGTGCTGGCGGCACTGATCTTCGTTCTGCCCTTCGTCATCGTCTACGCCGTGCTGTTCATCTACCCCACGCTGCAGATGATCTGGCTCAGCTTCCAGAAGGCGCCCCTGATCGGGCCGGGCACCTTCATCGGCTTCGACAACTACGCCAAGCTGTTCAAGGACAAGCTGTTCGGCGTGGCCTTCTGGAACACGGTCTATTTCGTGACCCTCACGGTCATTCCCGCGACCCTTACCGCCCTGGCAATCGCCGTCGGCGTCAACAGGCTCATGGGCTGGATGCAGTCGGTGATCCTCGCCTGCTTCTTCATCCCCTACATCCTGCCGGTCTCGGTGGTGTTCCGCGTCTGGGGTTGGATGTTTGATAGCCAGTTCGGCGTCCTGCAGCCGCTGATTGCGCTGTTCGTCGGCGAGAACGTGCCGGTGTTCCGCACGTTGCCGCTGTTCATGCCGACGGTCGCATTCATCACCGTGTGGTGGACCATCGGCTTCAACATCCTGCTGTTCATTGCCGGGTTGCGGAACATCTCGCCTGAGATTTACGAGGCGGCCGCGCTCGACGGCACCTCGAAATGGCGCCAGTTCACCCGCATCACCTGGCCGCTCATCTGGCCGGTCACCGTGCTGGTGCTGACCATCCAGTTGATCGCCCAGTTCAAGATCTTCGACCAGGTCTATCTGTTCGGCAATGGCGGCCGTTCGGACGCCACCATGGGCCTGGTGCAGCTGATCTATCGCAGCGCCTTCCAGAAGAACAACGGCGGCTACGGTGCCACCGTCGCGGTGGTCTTGTTCCTCATCATCGTCGTCTTCTCCGTGCTGCAGTTCCAAATGCTCCGTGCCCGAGGTGAGAAATGAGCTCCGTCGCGACCCCGGCCGCCGGCGAAATCGCCGGCATGAGCCCGCGCAAGCGGCGCATCATCAGGACGATGGACATCCTCGGATTAGTTGCCACGATCATCACGGTGCTCGGCGCCATATTCTGGGCCTTCCCGCTCTACTGGGCGGTGATCACGACGCTGAAGGTCGAAAATGACATCGTGCAGCCGGGCATCGAGCTCTGGCCCAAGCGCTTCACGCTCGACGCCTATACGCACGTGCTGTTCAACACAAAGATCGGCACCTGGTACATCAACTCGCTGGTCACCGCCGTATCGGTGACGGTACTCGTGGTGATGATGTCGGCACTGGCAGGCTATGCCATCAGCCAGCTGAAGTTCCCGGGCCGCCGCATCCTGTGGTGGATCATCCTGGCCAGCTTCATGATCCCCATCCCGGCGCTTATCGTGAACCACTTCGTGCTGATCAGCCAATTCAAGCTGTTCAACACCTGGCTCGGCGTGATCCTGCCGCAGCTGGTCTACGGGCCGGTGACTGTCATCATCTACAAGCAGTTCTTCGACTCGGTGCCCAAAGAGCTGCGCGAGGCGGCCAAGATCGACAACGCCAACGAATTCCAGATGTTCTTCAAGCTCTATCTGCCGATGAACTGGGGCATCACGACCGCGCTGGCGATCATCACCTTTATCGGCGCCTGGAACCAGTTCCTGTGGCCGTTCCTCGCCGTCACCGATGAGAAGATGATGAACGTGACGGTCGGCATCACCCAGGTCACCGATGCCTTTGGCGTCAAGTATGCCCGCGACCTCGGCAGCGCCATCCTCGCCGGCCTGCCGGTGGCGATCGTCTACCTGATCTTCCAGCGCAAGGTCACCGAGGCAATCATGCTGTCGGCCGGCATCAAGGGCTGACCCAGCCTTCGTGTACGGGTTTCGAGCGGGCGTGGAGGCAATGCTTCCACGCCCGCTTCGCTTTCGCCCATCCCGATGGTCGAACCACGTCACTCGATGCATGGCCGGCCGAGCGATCGCACATTATTTCTGTCGTTTGGTACACAAGCTTGCCAAGGCGAAAAAACCCCGTACATTCAAAGCGGTTCGATTTGTGAACCCGGATTTATCGCCAAGCGCCTGCTCCGACTACCATTCCAGCTGTTGACTCCACCTACTCTCGCGTCTAACGCTTGGGAATATCGGGAGAAATAGCCGGGCCGCTCTGGAGGGAGTGACCGCGCTTTGGTGGGGGAGACGCCAAGCCACATGCCGCAGGGCAAGATCTGAACTGTCCGATGGGCGGTACAAGCAAAGCGCAGTGTAGCGTAGCGGCTGTCTGACGAAAGTCAGGCAATCGATGGTCTATGACGTGCCGTTTCCGATAGGGACTCGGCACAGACAGCCAAGCTCGTATGGCCCGGGTTCGATCTTCAGCAGAGATCGGACGAACATGAGATCCCTGCCGTGCATACATGCAGATCAAGGGGCTGAGGTTTCAGCCCCCAGAACTGCGGCGAGGCTGAACCGTCCCTCCCGAGAAGTGATCGCAGGATAACAAGATTATCTTGGGGAGGTGTGGGGCGTTACCGGGGTCGATGGGACCCACAATTTCAAACATTTGTCGCCTCAAGGCGACGTTCAGCTTTCGTCGACAGTCAAGGGAGACTCTGTCACATGGTCAAACGTAGAATAGTAACAGCGGCACTGCTGGCGCTCGGCGTCATGGCGACGCCGCTGGCAGCGATGGCTCAGAGCCCGCTTGCCGCAACCGCGCCCAAGGAAATCGCTCCGGCGACCCCGCTCGCCGACGTGCCGCGCAACCAGACCGTCGTTCTCGGCTGGGGCGTTGCGCTGTCGTCGCCGATCGGCGTCACCAACCCCTGGGCCCTGCCCGGCTACACCCACCAGGAAGGCAATGCCTTCATGTGGGAGCCGCTGATGTACTTCGCCATTTTCAAGGGCGAGTACGTGCCGTGGCTGGCCGACAGCATGGAATACACCGACGACACCTTCACGGCGCTCGAGATCAAGCTCAACAAGGACGCCAAGTGGAGCGACGGCACCCCGGTGACGTCAGCGGACGTGAAGTTCACGTTCGACGGCCAGCTGAACAACAGCAAGCTGCCCTACAACGCCCACTTCACCCAGTTCGTCGAATCCACCGAAGCGGTCGATCCGCTGACCGTGCTGGTGAAGTTCAAGGCCCCGGCCCCGCGCTTCAAGTTCGAAGTGCTGACCGAGAAGTTCGATACCGGTATCCCGATCGTCCCGGCCGCGTACCTCTCGTCCAAGCCGGACGTGAACATGGAACCCGGCTCGATCGATATCCCGCACTCGGGTCCGTATGACCTGAAGGCGTGGAACGCCAACCAGAAGATCTTCGACTACCGTCCGGACTGGTGGGCCGTGAAGGCCGGCCGTATCGCCGAGCCGGCGGTCAAGCGCGTCATCATCGCCAACATCACCGGCGTCTCGATGGACACCGTCGCCCAGCGCGTCGTGAACAACGAGTTCGACTCCGCCCTCGACATGCGTTCCTCGGTTATCGGCAACATCCTTGCCCAGAACCCGGAAATCACCACGCACACCGGTTCGGAATCGCCGTTCGGGTACCTCGACTGGTGGCCGAACTCGCTCTGGATGAACACCCAGATCGAGCCGTATAGCGACCCGCGCGTCCGTCACGCGATCAACCGTGCCATCAACCGCGATGTCATCAACGACATCCTGTACGACGGCGCCCAGATCGCGACGATCTATCCGTTCCCGCTCTACCCGAACCTGCAGGCCTTTGCTGACTCGCCCGCCGTCAAGGCGCTCGAGGCTCAGTATGAGCCGCGCAAGTTCGACCTCGACGAGAGCGCCAAGCTCATGACCGAAGCAGGGTTCACCCTGAACGGCGACGGGCTGTGGGAGAAGGACGGCAAGACCGTCAACGCCACGATCCAGGGCTTTGAAGGCATCCATAGCGACATCGTCCCGATCCTGGTCGAGATGCTGCGCACGGCTGGCTTCGACGCCGCGATCAACTTCGGCCCCGACTCCTACCAGAACATGGCAGACGGCAAGGAAGGCCTCTACATGTTCGGCCACGGCGCATCCCTGTTCGACCCGTTCGAGGCCCTGAACCTCTTCCACGGCAAGTACAGCGAGGCCATCGGCACCTCGGCGGGCAACAACCGGTTCTCGCGCTACAAGAACCCGGAATACGACGAGATCCTCGACTCGATCGCTCCGCTGTCGTCCGACGATCCGAAGTTCCAGGAAGGCGCCGCCAAGGCTCTGGGCATCTACTGGCGCGACCAGATCGACGTTCCGATCATCCAGTGGCTGCACCGCATCGCCTACAACCAGCACTACTGGAAGAATTGGCCGACCGCCGCGAACCCCGCAATGGGCACCAATGGCGCGTTCTGGGCCCACACCGGCATGCTGGTGATCGCCTCGCTGCAGCCGACTGGCGCGCAGTAACCTGAAGTAGCGAAATCGGAGTGCGCGTCCGCGCGCACTCCTCCAAACGTCACCGTGCCGGAGTTGACCGAGTGAACTTCAAGCTGATTGCCAAGCGCCTCTCCTTCCTGGTTCTGGTCATCTGGGCCGCATCCACGATCGTGTTCTTCATCCCTCGGCTCTCGCCGCGAAACGCCATCCGCGAACGGTTCGCCGAACTGGCGCGTTCCGGCGGTTTCTCGCCGGGCGATATCGAGAAGCTCATCGCCAACATGAACCAGCAGTTCGGCCTCGATAAGCCGCTGCTTGAGCAGTACTGGACCTACCTCGGCAACATCGTCCGGATGGATTTCGGCTACTCTCTGAACCGCTATCCCGCAACGGTCACCGACATCATCAGCCAGGCCCTGCCCTGGACCTTCGGCTTGCTGCTGGTCACCACCATTCTCAGTTTCATTATCGGCAACCTGCTCGGCGCCGTCTCGGCCTGGCCCAAGGCGCCCAACTGGCTGCGCTCGATCGCCACCCCGTTCGTGCTGCTCACTGGCGTGCCGCCGGTCATCATGGGCGTGTTGCTGCTGTTCTTCATCGGCTTCCGTCTGAAGCTCCTGCCGCTGGGCGGCGCCTATTCGATCGGCGTCGTGCCGAACTGGTCCTGGTCGTTCGCCTTCGACCTGCTCCAGCACCAGTTGCTACCCGGCCTCGCGCTTATCCTTGGCTCGGTCGGTGGCTGGGTGCTGTCGATGCGAGGCATGGGTGTAACGATCCAGGGCGAGGACTACGTCAACTTCGCCGAGCACAAAGGACTGACCGGCGGGCGCATCTTCCGCGACTACTATCTGCGCAACACCCTGCTGCCGCAGGTCACTGGCCTCGCACTGGCGCTCGGCACCGTCGTTACCTCGGCCATTGTCGTGGAAGGCATCTTCGGCCTGCCCGGCCTCGGCACAGTGCTGCAAAACGCGATCAAATCGAACGACTTCCCGACCATCTACGGGATCGTGCTGTTCATCACCATCGCCATCGCGGTGCTGATGGCAGTGCTCGAGTTCATCTATCCGCTGCTCGACCCACGCGTGCGCAACCAGTAGGAACCGGAAAATTGACGACCGTTACCGCAACCTCACCGGCGACCGCAGAAACCTCGATGGAGCAGCCCAACGGGCTCACCCTGTTCCTGCGATACCTGCGCCGGAACAAGGGATTGGCCGTAGGCCTGCTCATCCTGCTCGGCCTGATCCTGTTCACCGTGATCGGCTTCATGGTGATCAACCCGAAGCACGCTTACCCGCTTTCAGTGGCTACCAAGAAGCCGCCCAGCTGGCAGTACCCGTTCGGCACTGACTTCTTCGGCCGTAACCTGTTCGCGGCAATGGTCGTCGGCATGTGGCAAACCGCCATCATCGGCGTGCTTGCCGGCGGGCTCGGCACCTTGATCGGCGTCGTCCTCGGTTTCACCTCGGCCTATTTCGGCGGCTGGATCGACTCCACCGTCCGTACTATCTGCCAGATCCTCACGCCGATCCCGGTGCTGCTGATCCAGGTGGTAGTGGCCGGTTCGCTCGACAAGCGCGACGTCACCATCATCACCATGGCGCTGATCGTCGTGATGCTCGCGTGGATGGGACCAACGCTGGTCATTCGAGCCCAGGTGCTGACCATGAAGGAGCGACAGTTCGTATCCGTCGCCAAGCTCTCTGGCGTCAGCGACGTCGGCATCATCTTCAAGGAAATCCTGCCCAACCTGTTGCCATTCATCGCCGCGGCCTTCGTCGGCCAGGTGTTTGCCGCCGTGTTCGCGTCGTTCTACCTCGCCGTGCTCGGCCTCGGCCCACTGCGCGAGCCGCTGCTCGGCAACATCATCTGGGCCGCCCAGCTGCAAGGCGCTTTCTTCAACGGCTGGTGGTGGTGGCCGATCGCCCCGTCGGTCGCGATGATCCTGATCCTTGGCTCGCTCGCCCTCATCAACATGGGCCTCGACGAACTGGCCAATCCGCGCGTGCGCAAGACGGAGTGATGACTATGAACCTTGCAACCACGGAAACCGTAGCGGGGCGCAGCGGCACGGCTACGGGGACCAGCCCGATCCTGCGCGTCGAAGACCTCGTCGTCACCTACTACACCGACCTCGGCCGGGCCCGCGCCCTCGACAATGTCAGCTTCACCCTCGAGGCCGGCACGAAGATGGGCATGGTCGGCGAGTCCGGCTCGGGCAAGTCGACGCTTGCCCTCGCCATGATGCGCATGATCAAGCCCCCCGGGCGGATCGAAGGCGGCCACGTCTGGGTGGGCGGCACAGACCTCCAGTCCCTGAACGATGAAGGCATGCGCAAAGCCCGCCTCTCGAAGATCGCCTACATCCCGCAGGGCGCCATGAACTCGCTCAATCCGGTCACCCGGATCGGTGAGCAGATGGTGGACGCCATCAAGTCCCACCTGTCCGGTGAGAGCCGCCAGGCGATCAACGACCGCTGCGTCTGGGCGCTGAAATCGGTGGATCTCGATCCCGGTGTTTTCCACATGTACGCCCACGAACTGTCGGGCGGCATGAAGCAGCGCGTCTGCATCGCCATCGGCATCCTGCTGCGCCCCGAAGTGATCATTGCCGACGAGCCGACCAGCGCGCTCGACGTGGTCACCCAGCGCCAGGTGATGGAAACCATCGACAAGGTGCAGGACGAGATCGGCGCCGCCGTCATCCTGATCGGTCACGACATGGGCCTTATGGCCCAGACCATGGACCGGGTGGCGGTGATGTATGCCGGCCGCCTTGTCGAGGTGGCGACGGTGCGCGAGATGTTCACCGATCCCAAGCACCCCTACTCGCAGGCGCTGATTTCCAGCCTGCCCACGCTCGACAACCGCGGCAAGTTCCAGGGCATTCCGGGACTTGCGCCGTCACTGCATCGGCTGCCCAGCGGCTGCGCCTTCCACCCGCGCTGCCCCTATGCGTCCGATCGCTCCCGCAAGGAGAAACCCAAGGTAAACGTGCTTCCGGGAGGACGTCTCGTCGCCTGCAATCTGTATGACGAGGAGACCTGATCCGTGGCCAACCTTCTGGAAATCCGCAACGTCACCAAGGTCTACCAGCGCGGCCTGCTGAGCTCGCACGCCAAAGTCGCGTTGAAGGAGTTCTCGCTGACGCTGAAGGAAGATGAGCCGACCATCCTGACGGTCGCCGGCGAGTCGGGCAGCGGCAAGACGACCCTCGCTATGCTGCTGCTGGGTTTCATCACCCCAACAACCGGCGAAATCCTCTATCGCGGCAAGAACATCACCACGCTGCGCGGCAAGGAACGCCTGGCATACCGGCGCGAAGTGCAGGCAGTGTTCCAGGACCCGTTCGCGGTGTTCAACCCGTTCTACACCGTCGATCACCTGCTGACCGTGCCGATCAGGCAGTTCAAGCTGGCCAAGTCCGGCCGCGATGCGCGAGCCAAGATGGACGAGGCGCTCAACACCGTGGGCCTTCGACCCGAGGACGTGCTCGGCCGCTTCCCGCACCAGCTCTCGGGCGGCCAGCGCCAACGCATCAACGTTGCGCGCGCCCTGCTGCTGAAGCCCCGGCTGCTGATTGCCGACGAGCCGGTGTCGATGGTGGACGCTTCGCTGCGCGCCAACATCCTCGAGTCGCTGAGAAACCTGCACCGCGACCATGGTGTGACGATCATCTACATCACGCACGACCTGACGACGGCCTATCACGTCGCCAACTCGATCACCGTGCTGTATCGCGGCGATGTGGTGGAGAAGGGTGACGTCGAGAGCGTGATCCGCAATCCGCAGCATGCCTATACGCAGTTGCTGGTCGACTCGATCCCCTGGCCCAACCTTGACCAGAAATGGGGTCAGCGCCGCGACTTGACCCCCGAAAAGGTACTGGGCAGCTAAGCCGGAACAGCGAGGCTCCCGGCCTGATCGGAGACCATCCAAAAGCCCAAGCGACAGGCCCCGCGGGGCCGTGTTCACTCTGTCCGCCGCCTGCATTGTTTTAGCCCTATTGCCGGCCGTTATTACCCTCGCCTCGCCTTCAAGGACCTTCTGCGCCATGCTCGAGATTGCCGAATTCATTAATCCCACGCCCTCGCCGCTCTGGAAGCTGGCCAAGCAAGCCGGTGTGGACCTGGCGGTCGCCGGTCTGCCGTTCGATACTCTGCAGGCAGGCGAACGCGTCTCGAGCCTATCGGCGCTACAGCGCATGAAGGACGTCTACACCGAGGGTGGCTTTGACATCCGCGTCATCGAGTCCCGCCCCCCGCTGAACCTGGCCAAGCGCGGGCTCGAAGGCCGCGACGCCGAAATCGACGTGGTCTGCGAGCTGCTCACCAACATGGGCAAGCTCGGCATCCCGGTCTGGTGCTACGAGTGGATGACCGACTTCAACTGGGTCCGCACCAACATGGCGACCCCCTCGCGCGGCGGATCGGTGGTCACCAGCTTCAACGTCGACGACGTGCCGGACAACCTCACCTCCAATCCGCCGATCAGCGAGGAAAAGCTCTGGGAGACCCTCGAGTACTTCCTGCGCCGCGTGCTGCCGGTGGCCGAGAAGGCCGGCGTGAAGCTCTCGATGCACCCGGATGATCCGCCGATCACCCCGATCAAGGGCGTGAGCCGCATCATGCGCACGATCCCGAACTACCAGCGGCTCATCGACATGCTGCCGTCGGACTACAACACCATCACCATGTGCCAGGGCAACTTTACCCTGATGACCGACGACCTGCCGCGCGAGATCAGGAAGTTCGGCAAGAAGATCAGCTTTGTGCACTTCCGCGATGTAAAAGGCATCCCGACCAGGTTCGAGGAAACCTGGCATGACGCGGGCAAGACCGACATGCTGGCCACCATGCGCGCCTACAGGGACATCGGTTTCAGCGGCGTGCTACGCCCCGATCACGTGCCGACCGTCGAAGGCGACAGCAACGAACACGCCGGCTACTCGTCGTTTGGCCGCCTCTACGCCATTGGCTACATCCGCGGCCTGCATCAGGCCGTCTACGCCAGCTAAGGAATTCCGATCATGAAGATCGCACTCACCGGGTCGTCCGGCGGCATCGGCCGCGCCATCATCGTCGAAGCCGCCAAGCAGGGCCACACCCTCGTCTGCATCGACCGTGTCGCCGCGCCCGAAACCGAGGAAGCCAGCAAGCTGCACTTCATCCAGGCCGACATGAGCGAGTATGACAAGCTCGTCGAAGCCTTCGCCGGCTGCGATGCGGTCATCCACATGGCAGCCATCCCCTCGCCCGGCCGTCATCCTGACCACATCGTCCACAACAATAACGTCGTGGGCAGCTACAACGTGCTGCGCGCCGCGGCCGAGCACAGCATCAAACGCGTCTGCCAGGCCTCCAGCGTCAACGCGATCGGCCACTCCTACAGCCGCAACCCGCGCTACGACTATCTGCCGCTCGACGAAGAGCACCCGAACTACACCGAGGACCCGTATAGCCTCTCGAAGTGGATCTGCGAGCAGCAGGCCGATGCCTTCGTACGTCGCTATGAGGACATGCGCATCGCCAGCATGCGCTTTCACTGGGTGGTACCGGAGCGCGAGCTCGCGGCCCGTAGCTTCACTGCCAACAGCACTCCTGTCGACGCCGCCAAGCACCTGTTCGCCTACACCCGCTTCGACGCCGCGGCGCGCGCCTGCCTCCTCAGCCTCACCGCCGATTTCCATGGCCACGAGGTGTTCTACATCGTCGGCCCCGACACCACAGTTGACGTGCCGAGCCTCGAACTGGCCGCCAAGCACTTCCCGAACATCCCCATCAAGGGCGATCTCAGCGGCTTCCGCAGTTTCTTCAACTCGACCAAGGCCGAGCGGCTGCTCGGCTGGAAGCACGACTTGTCATAACTCCGTGTCTGGCGATTAACGCTCGCTAGACGCTGTCCTCGATACTGCTTGCTGAAACCCGGAACCAACCCGCCCGCCGCGGGTTGGACCGTCGGTCCACCCCCTGGAGGAACGCCATGAGACTCTCTGCAACGTTCGCCCTGGCCACCGTACTTTTGGGCACGGCTGTCCCGGTCTTCGCGCAAGATGCACCGGACTCTGCGGTGGTGGGCACCAAGCAGTTCGAAATGAAGGAGCTCACCAACGGGCTCGAGGGTCCGTGGGAGATCACCTGGGGACCGGACAACTGGCTGTGGGTGACCGAACGCACCGGTGGCAAGATCACCCGCGTCAATCCGGCTGACGGCACCAAGCAAGTCGCGATCGATATCGAGGAAGTCTCGGCTCCCGGCGGACAGGACGGCCTGCTCGGCCTGGCGCTTGATCCGGGCCTGCTGAAGGATACCGGCAACGACTACGTCTACACCGCCTACAGCTATGTCGATAAGTCGCTCGGCGGCATCCCCTGGGTAACGGACCAGTTCAGCCCGTATCACGACCTCTGGGTCAAGATCGTCCGTCTGAGCTACGACAAGGCGACCGGCAAGCTGTCCGACCCCGTGGACCTCATCACGGGCATGCCCGGCAAGAACGACCACAATTCCGGGCGCCTGAAGTTCGGCCCCGATAGCAAGCTCTACTACACCATCGGCGATGGCGGTAAGAACCAACTCGGCAACTGGTGCATTCCCATCGAGGCGCAACGCCTGCCCACCGCCGACGAAGTGGGCGGCAAGAACTGGATCGCCTACCAGGGCAAATCGCTGCGCCTCAACCTCGATGGCTCGATCCCCGACGACAATCCGGAGCTCGATGGTGTGAAGAGCCACGTCTTCACCTACGGCCATCGCAACATGCAAGGCATCGACTTCGGCCCCGACGGCACGCTCTATGCCTCCGAGCAAGGTCCCAAGACCGACGATGAGGTGAATGTCCTCGTCGCCGGCGGCAATTATGGCTGGCCGCATGTCGCCGGCTTCAAGGACGACAAGGCCTATCAGTACGCCCGCTGGGCCGATGCAACGACGCCCTGCGCGCAGTTGACCTTCAGCGACATCACCATCGATCCGTCGGTGCCGGTCGAGGATGAAACCAGCTGGACCGGCGAACAGCAGGATCCTGTCGCGACCCTCTTCACCGTTCCCAGCGACTGGGACTTCACTGATCCCGCCTGCGGCGGCATCGACTTCATCTGCTGGCCGACCGTCGCCGCTTCCAGCATGCAGGCCTACTTCCCGGCTGCAGGCGAAGGCATCCCCGGCTGGGAGAACTCGCTTTTGGTTACCACACTGAAGCGCGGCTCGATCTATCGGGTTCCGCTCGCCGCGGACGGCAAGACGGCCGCCGGCCCCATCGAGCGCTACTTCCAATCTGAGAACCGCCTGCGTGACATGGCGATCAGCCCCGACATGAAGACCTTGTACGTCGCGACCGACGTCAGCGGCCTCGTCGGCACTATGGACGGCGGCGCCGGCACCACGCTGCAGAACCCCGGCGCCATCCTCGTCTACACCTACACTGGCGAAGGCGATGGCACGGCCGCGACTAGCACGACTAAGGAGGCCCCGGCGGCAGGGGCGGCGGCCGCAACGCCCGCATCCGGCAACCCGGTGACTTTCACCACCGAACAGGCCGCACGCGGCAAGACCGCCTACGACGCCAACTGCGTTTCGTGCCACGGCCCCGATCTGGTGAGCGCCAACTATGGACCGCCTCTTGCCGGCGAGTATTTCGCGGGCAAGTGGATCGGCCAGACCGCCGCCGCGCTCTACACCCATACGCACGATCGCATGCCGCCCTCGCGCGCCGGCCAGCTAGGCGACCAGACCTACGCCGATCTCGTCGCCTACATCCTCCAGGTCAACGGTCTCGCCGCCGGTGACACTGAACTGCCCCCGGATGTGGCCAAGCTTGAGACCATGGTCATCGCCAAGTAGCAGGCGTCTGATCCGAAAACGAAAAAGGGGCCGACGGGCCCCTTTCATTTGGCGGTGCTCCTGGCTCAGAAGCCGACCTTGCGGTGCTGCCGCGGCTCGTCGCTATCGAGATCCGACCCGAATTGGCCGAGCAGCGTCTGGTATTCCTTCTCCGCCAGGCCATAGGCGCCGTTGGTGAACTGCGCCAGGCCCGCCCTATCGACGATGGCCACAACGCCGCGCATGGTGCGGATGAGGCCCCGCGCCTCGAGATCCTGCAATGCCCGGGTCACGCCGGCCCGGCGTACCGCCAGCATGACGGCGAGAAACTCGTGGGTGATCTGAAACGACTCGCCAAGGCGGTCGCCGACCATCAGCAGCCAGCGAGCCACCCGCTGCTCCAGCAGCAACCGGCCATTGGCCGATGCCGTCGAGGCGACCTGGACGGAGAACGCCTGGGCGTACCGCATGAACAACTGGTGCAGCGATGGGCTATCGGCAAGTGCCGCACGCAGGTTCTCCGGCTCGACCCGCACCGCAGTGCCACCGCCCTGGACGAACGTGCTGAACGGCGTCGTCTCGACCCCATGCACCACCGACAGTCCGGTCATACCCTCAGGACCAATGAGCCCGACTTCGATGATCCCGCCATCGGCATCGTCGGCGACGACCGAGGCAAAACCGCGCTCGATGAAGTAGATCGAGTCGACGCTGCGGTTGGCCACCTCGAGGGCGTTGTGCGGAGCCAACTCGATGCGCTTCATCGGCCCCAGCAACTCCAGGTCATGCTCGGACAGGCGCGACAGCAGGCCATTCTCGAATTGCGGGGACATGAAAGACAAGCGTCACGCTCCTACTGGAGCGGCGCGCCCGGTAACTGTTGTTTCCCTGTTCAGGGCCGGCGTAAACGCGCCGCAACTGCCATGGGCTACCGCTCATGCCAAATATCAATGTCCAAGTGAAGCTGCGCCCCCCGCAGATTCCCTTGCGCTATAAGACGCGCCCCTTGGGGCCGTTGATCAAGCGCGGGCGGCATTCTGCCACCGTCTACCGCCACCGACGATATGCCTGAAAGCTAACAGGTCTTCCCTGCAATACGATCAGCACACAATCATATACTTCACCAAACGGTACGAAACCGTACAATGCACCGTCTATATTGTGGCAACGACTAAAGTTACATCACGTGACGGGGTTGATCAAGGCGACATTCAGGTCGCTCGGCCGTTGAAGCGCCACTCGATAGGTGAGGCTGCCGGCTAGATTGTGACAGAAGTACGAGTAGCTGCGACACATCGATTCGAGCCGTCGAAATAACGGTGAAAATCCCGCCTTCGTAGGCATGTCAGTAACGGCACGACGTTGCAGTCAGTTTCTTGCGAAGCTGCCGCTTAACCATTCGCTAACGCTGCGCTGTTTCTGCCACCAAACTGACCGGGCGCTGGAGCAACGTGGTTGTGGGTGTCTGGCCGGTCACCTCGTGCAGGTGCAGGCAGAGCTGCTGCTGTGCCATCACCGGTGCCACCATGGCCCCGACCGCGAGTAGCGCGATCACACCGAGTGCCACCATCATCAGCATTGAGGGCATTCCAAGGTCCTTTCATCACTCACAAACGTCGGCCTGTGACAGACCCGCCTCGAATTGCCGATAGCTCAGCGGCCTCCAACGAGATCGCAGAACTGGCCGGTGAACCTGGCACACAAGAACATATCCGCTGCTCGGCGTTGCCGCCTGCCGCGAAAACCTGCGAGGGGCTGAGGAGACGACCATCCGGACGGCAGGGCCTCCGCCCGGATGGTCCGTCGACCGCTTGCTGCTTCCAACCGAGGGCTGCGTCGGTCTATGGTGGCCTTGGGGGCTCGCGAGTCAGCGATGGGGAGCCACCTGGAAGCATCATGCCGTTGGTCGAACCGGACGAAGCCAAGGCCTCACATCTCAACTTCATCCGACCTTATCGACACTATGCTCAAGTACTAATGAAACTCAGAATGGGCGATAGTTATTTAGAACCGTTGTTCAATCAATTTTAATGGCCGTCGGTACGATAGCGAACTGCAACCTTCCAAGCAACAAGTCCAAGTCGAGCGAACTAAGCTTGAGAGTTCTGTTTGCGGCAAAGCTGACGCGCGACGAGATCGATATCAATAAAAACGGGAAGCCCATCCGTCACACGCCTGGTCGCGGCGGGTAAAGTGAACGCCGCGAAGCTACAGCGAATGGAGAGGGGAGGAGGGAGCTCCACTCGTCAGCAGCCTCGCAGCGCTCCACCAATGCCCGGTGATCACCCGGACTTGGGATACCGCGACTTGCCGCTTCTGCGGCCATAGCGGGATCGGGGGTTCAACAGCGCCGGAGCAATGACTCGGCACGGATCGAACCTTCGATCCGCGAGACGCCGGTCCTGTTGGACGTCCGAAGAGTGTGTGTCGCCGGCGGGCTCTCGGCCCTGTCGTCCGCCTATGCGCGGGGAAGCCGGCAGTGAGACACGGTATGTATCGGTCGAATACTGTACTAAGTGGTTTGGCAAAACGTCAACGATACCCGCAAGCTTTGTTCGGCATCGAACATCACCCGTACGCTGAAACACTCTGTGGTTGCTGTAGCAGGAATTGGCCTCCGCATATTGCGAAGTGACTTTGCACGAGCTTCTTGGCCAGCGCCGCTCCCGCAGACAACAACGCCGGTGACCGGCGGATATCGCATTTCGACGCTCAGCGGTGTATCAGGGAAATGGCGCCGCCCGGCAGGTGGTCCACCGAGCGGCGAAGTGAGGCGAACATACTATCGCGGTTCCGCCGTTCCGTTTTGATGAAGCCGGTAAGGCGTAGTCGCATCTAATTGCTGCGGTTTCTGCCATGACCCGGGCGCTCCCCAGGCCGTAAGTTGCACCCCGCTCGCCGCGAGTGCCAGTCGTTCGCCGGGCGCATCGACAGCCTGCGCCGCGGCAAAAGCGAGAACCCCGAGTGACAGGACAGCGGACGTGGTGACCAGCAGAACTCTCTTGGAAACACGCATCGCGGGGCTCCTGGATTCAGCCAGCGCCTGAGCTGGTACCGTCGCTTTCGCAGCGCGGTGACTCGGGGCCTACGATCAGGCACGCCACCTGACGCGGTGGGAGACGTCATCCGGTGCCACGACGCCGGCGGCCACAGCCGGCGTGCGTGGCATGGTCAGAACGACCGCGGCGGCGAGAAGGGCGATACGGCCGAAGGCAGATGCCGTCGAAACGCGGGACCGTCCCGGCGCCAATCGATCGCGTGTATCTGGCATGGTCTGCTCACTCATCGGCTCGAGCCACGCGTGAGGCGGGCGGATATGGAGTGAGGCGATATGAGACTGGACGGCAGAACTTGCCGAAGCCCTCGCGCCCAGCGGGCATTCGAATTGATTTGGCTCAGTCGAGAAACACCTTCACCGAGTCCGACCGTCCTTCGGCGTCCACCACCGAGAGCGTCACGAACCCCGGCCCATCCGGCCGCCAACTGTTCTGCCTGGCAAAGGCCGAGCGGCCGAACGGCGCACCGTTGGCGAAGAAGGTGAAGGGCGGCACGCCATTGCGCACCTTGACGATCAGCGGCGCCTCGTTGCCCGAGGCGAGCCCCAGGTCAACGTCGACGCCATCGGTCGGATAGGCGATCTGCGGCGCCGCATCGCGCTTCACCTTCTGCTCGTCCGGATGGCGGAAGCGGCGCAGCGGCAATGGCAGCTCCGAGTTGGAGGCAAAGATCGTCCCCGGCGGCGCATCGCGCAGCGGCACCGTCTTCTCGGCCAGCCGGTCGAAACTCTCGAACAGGATCGGCGCCGCCGCCCGGATCCCGGTGATCCCCGGGATCTGCGAGTTGTCGGGCCGGCCGACCCACACCCCGATCACGGTCTTGCCATCGAAGCCGATGGCCCACGCGTCGCGATAGCCGTAGGACGTGCCGGTCTTGTAGGCGATGCGCCCGGCCGAGCCGTTGAGCGGCGGCGGCACGTCGGCGAGGATGTTGGCGACATACCACGCCGCGATCGGATCGAGCACCGGCGCCGGCGTCTCAGCCTCGTCCGGCACCGCCGTCACCCCATCGCGCAGCACCACGGGCGTACCGCCCCGGCCGATCGCCGCATAGATCGAGACGAGGTCGCGCAGTGTCAGGCCGACGCCGCCGAGACCCACCGCAAGGCTCGGCGCCGTATCCGCCGGCAGCCGCGCCGCGGCGTGCGCCCGCTTGATGCGCGACACCAGCCGCGCCGGCCCGACCGCGTCGAGCACCACCACGGCGGGAATGTTCAGCGACTCGGTCAGCGCCTGCCGGATACTGACCGTGCCGCGATTGAAGCCGTCGAAGTTGACCGGCACATAGCCGTTGAACGCCGTCGGCCGGTCCTCGATCAGGCTCTCGGGATGCGCCAGTCCCAGCTCGAACGCCAGCCCGTAGATCAGCGGCTTCAGCGTCGAGCCAGGCGAACGCACCGCCTCGGTCATGTCGACATAGCCGGCGCTCTCGGTGTTGAACAAACCGGCCGAGCCGACCGAGGCGAGGATGTTGCCGGTCTGCTGGTCGGCGACGACGATCGCCACCGACAGCTTCGAGCCGAGCTGCGCCGCGCGGTCGGCGCCTAGCCGCTCGAGCTTCGCCTGCAGCTGGCGCTCGATGGTCAGCTCGATCTGCCGCGCATTGGGGCGCGCCTTCACGGCCGCCTCGGCGAGGTGCGCCGCATACATCGGGAACTCGCGCCGCGCCTTGGGCATCGGCTCGAGCTTCGCCGCCTCGGCCTCCTCGGCGCCGATCACCCCTGCCCCGACCATACGATCGAGCACCAGGTTGCGCGCCGCCCGCGCCACTTCGACATCGCGGTCCGGCCGCCTCGCTTCGGGCGATTGCGGCAGCGCCACCAGCAGCGCGCACTCGGCCGTGGTCAGCCGCCCCGGTTCCTTACCGAAATAGGCGAGGCTGGCCGCGCGAATACCCTCGATATTGCCGCCATAGGGCGCCAGCGTCAGGTAGAGCGTCAGGATCTCGTCCTTGCTGAGCGTCCGCTCCAGCGCATCGGCGTGCACCATCTGGCGCAGCTTGCCGGCGACGTTACGTGTCGGCTCGCCGCCGATCAGTCGCGCGACCTGCATGGTGAGGGTCGAGCCGCCCGAAACGATCCGCCCTGCCCCGGCATATTGCACCGCGGCGCGCAGCATCGACGGCCAGTCGATGCCGTGGTGCTCGGTGAAGTGCTGGTCCTCGTAGGCCAGCAACATCGTGATGAAGCGTCGATCGACCTCTTCGATCGTCACCGGCAACCGCCAGCGCCCATTGGCCGTGGTGAACGGCCGAAGCAGCAGCCCGGCATTGTCGACCACCGCGGTCGAAACCGGCACCGCCGACACCACCGGCGTGGGCGGCAGCGTGGCGCGGATATCGCGCAGCACGGCCAGCCCATACTGGCTGCCGACCAGCGCCACGCCCGCGAAGACGATAAGCGTCGCAGTAAAGAGCCCCGGCGCGCGGAAGCGCCGGGGCTGCTGTTTGGGTGCGGCCGTGCTCATGGCCCGGTCGCGCTGACCTCGATCTGGCCAGCGTCGGTATTGGCGCGGAGCTCCGGCCGGTACATGTCTTCGACCGTGGCGCCCGGCATCACGAAGCTGCCCGGCGAGACGGCACGCACCATGTAGGCGGTGGTGACGCTGCTGGCAGCCGACGTGAACCTGAATGCGGCGACGAACTGGTCGGTCCGCGATTCAACGTGCGCCGGCGTATCGACGGTCAGCCAGCTGAGATCGGCAACGCCTGAGCCCTGCAGCAGGTCGGGGTTCTCGATCTCGAACCCGGCCGGCAGCGGATCGGCCACCACGTACTGGCCCGAACCGAGCTGGGTCGGCTGCGTCGTCAGCACCACCACGAACCGGTCGTTCTGGTGGATATTGCTGAGGTCGGCCGGCTCGCCGTTCGGCAGGTAGTAGTCCCGCGAAATGGTGAAGCCGTTCGAGCTCGCCGCCGGCGGGGTCGCCGGGATGGCGGTGACGGTCACCTTCATCTCGGTCGGCCGGTTGCCGTTGTTGGCGATCTCCACCGGAGCACTGTCGAACGCCTCCTGGTCGTAGCGGCGATAGACGGTGCCGGTCAGCGGCTCGCCGTCGATCGTCACCGATCCATCGCCGGCCTCACGGGCCAGCGCCGAGGCAGCGACCAGCGTCCACGCATCCTCCTGGGTGGAGGTCCAGCGGGCCTGGTCACGCAACGTCGCGAGCTTGGTGGTCAGCGCCGCGATATCGACACCCGACGGCGTGAACTCGGCAGCGAGTGCAAGCACTCCGGCCGTATCACGCAGCTGGCTGCCGTAGTCGTTGCGATACTTCGCCCGGTCCTCGCGTGCCTTGAGGTCCTCGACGGCCGCCTGGAAGGCAGTCGCCGCACGGGTACGGTCGCCATAGAGGGCGAGCGCGGCACCGAGCTGGGCCTTGGCGAGCGGCGACCCGAAGGCGCTGAGGCGCGCCTCGAGGTAGTAGCGCAGGTCGCCGATGGCAGCCCGGCCGGCGCGCGCCAGGTCGTAGAGCGCGAAGGCCACGTCCTCTCCGCCGACCGTGAAGTCGGTAGCGTAGGACACCTGGTTGCCGAGGTTGTCGAGCGCCCGGGTCATCGCCAGCTCCGGCACGTCGTACCCTTCCGCCTTGGCGCGGAGCAGGAACTCGGTGACGTAGGAGTCGAGCCACAGGTCGGTGCCATCGTACGGTCCCCAGAGGCCGAAACCGCCGCTGGAGGTCTGCTTGGCGAGCAGGTTCTTGATCGCGTCCTTGACCCGCTGGGTGATCGCTTCGTCATCGCCCAGACCAATCATCGAGGCGACTTCGTTGAGATAAAGCAGCGGCAGGGCACGGCTCGAGGTCTGCTCGGCGCACCCATACGGGTAGCGGTCGAGCTGCATCAGCAAGCCCGGCACATCGAGGCGGGCAATCGGACCCACCGCGAGCGTCAGTTCCCCGGTATGCGGCACCATGTCGGCGAAGAAGCTCGCATCGAGCATCGTCTTGGCGCCGACTTCCAGCGGGATCAGCTGGCTGGTGGTCACCGGTGCGCTGGCGGCGCGGACCCCGAGCGTCAGCTCCTTGGTCTGCGTTGTCCCATCCGGAGCGGTGACGATCACCTTGAGCGTCTGGTCGCCGATTGCCGTGCCGGTGAGGCTGAGGTAGAGCGCGGTGCGCTCGCCCGTCGGCAGGTCGACCGTCGTCTCGGCCGCATCGGTCGAGAGCCCCGTCCCGGTCTCTAGCGCCACCTCGTAGGTGCCCGGCTGGCCGGCAACGTTGTTGACCTCGACCAAGAGCCGCGACGTGTCGTCGAGACGCAGGAACCGCGGCGGGCTCAGGTTCACCACCACCGGATCGCGCACGATCACGTCGGCGGAGCCATGACCCACGGCGCCGGCGCTCCACGCCATCGCCATCAGCCGCACCGTCCCGTTGAAGTCCGGCATGTCGAAGCTGACCGTCGCGGTACCGTCAGGCCCCACTTCGACGATGCCCGAGTGCAGCGCCACGAGGACCGTGGTCGCCGGCGGCGTGCCGAAGCGCGAGGCGCCCTCGTCACCACCGGTACGGAACGCGCCTGTCGTGCCCTGCATCGGATCGATCAGCTGGCCATAGAGGTCGCGCACCTCGACGCCGAGCTGGCGCTGGCCGAAGAACCAGCCATCCGGATCCGGCACTTGGAACTTCGTGAGGTTGAGGATGCCGAGGTCCACCGCCGCAACCGCGACATAGGCCTTGTCACCCGGCTGAACGTTGGCGAGCTTCACCGTGGTGGTGAAGGCCTGGCGCGGCAGCGCTTCCTTCGGCGCATCGAGCGTCAGGTCGAGCTTCAGGTCGCCCGGCTCCACGTCGGCAAAGGCGAGGCCGAGCGCACGCGCCGGCATCCGCTTGGCTTCCACGCTGGCCGGCCGATAGAGCATTGCCGTCACATAGGCGCCCGGGCCCCAGTCATCGGTGACTTCCAGCGGCACGGTGGTGCCGCCTTCCGGCACTTCGACCGCTTTCATGTCGATGATCCGGTCGTCGACCACCATCACCAGCGCCGTACCCGCGAACTGCGGATCGAGCTTCAGGTTGGCCGTCTCGCCCTTGCGATAAGCCGGCTTGTCGAGCGCTACGGAGAGGGTGTCCGGCGTGTCCGAGCCCGCTTCCGGATAGTAGTAGCCGGCATAGAACTCGTAGCTGGACGAGGTCGCGCCTTCACCGGTGCTCGACACCTCGAGCCGGTACTGGCCCCAGCTCACGGGCGCGCCGATGGCGACCGGGCCGGAGGCGAGCGCATCGACGGTGCCGTTGGCCACTTCGCGCGTCGTAGTGACGGCTTCCCACTTCCAGGTGCCGCTGTTGCGGTACCACTGGTAGGTGGTCTCGACCCGCGACAGGCTCCACTCGAGCCCGGCCTTGTCGACGGTCGCGCCATCGGGCGCCACCGCGATCACGTCGAAGCTGGCTTCGCTGCCTTCGGCAAGCCCGCTGGCATCCTCGAAGCGTGGCTTCAGCCCAATGCGATTGCCATCGGCCAGCACCGGACGGGTGAGGCTGCGCTCGATGGCGCGGCCATTGCTGTCGACGAGGCGCATGATCAGCTGTGCCTCGAGCGGCCGCGTCGTCGACTGCGGCGCACTGACCGTCACCTCGGCGGTGACATTGCCGGATTCGTCGGTGGTGCCGACGACGCCGAGCGGTTCGCGCGAGGTCTCGAACGTGTCGTCGAGACGGCCGAACGTGTAGCCCGGGTAAGCCGGCAGCGAGGTCACCGGACGCAGCACCGCATCGGCCTCGACCGCGAGGTCGGGCGCCGTGGCGCCGTAGAGATACTTCGCCGTCACCTCGACCGGGGTCACTTCGCCGGTCTTGATCGGCTCATCCGCCGCGCTGATCTCGAACGCCAGCCGTTCCGGCTCGAAATCCTCGACGAGGAAGCCGACATTGGTCAGTGCATCGGCCTTGGGGTCGGCATAGAGCCGCATCGTCCACGAGCCGCGCATGGCTTCGGAGTCGAGCGTCACGGCGCTGAAATAGCCGCCGGCGCCTGCGTCGTTGAGCAGTTCAGTGGTCGAGATCACCCCGTCCGGACGCTGCACCTCCAGTGTCAGCGGCAGGTCGGTCACCGCCTTGGCGTGCACATCACGCAGGATCGCGGTGAGGAACACCGTCTCGCCCGGGCGATACACGCCGCGCTCGGTGGTCGCGAACAGGTCGAGCGGACCCGGCGACGGCCGGCCCTCGACACCACGATCGGTGAGATCGAACGCCGCCTTCGACACGTCGAGGAACGCATAGTCCCCGCCATCGGTCTCGGTGGTGATCAGCTGCGGCGCCCGGCCGCCTTCGCCGCGCGACAGGCCCGGCGCGAAATCGGCCCGGCCATCGGCATCGGTCACCGCTTCGCCGAGGATCTCGTTATTGACGGCGACGAGCCGCACCTTGGCATTGGCCACCGGCTGCGCGCTGGTCAGCGAGCGCACGAACGCGTGCACGCCGTCATCGCCCGTCACCGTGGTCAGGCCCAGGTCGGTGACGATGAACCACTGCGTCGCGACTTCTTTCCAGTATTCCTGCTGCACGCCGTTGACCTTGGCGGTCACCACATAGGCGCCCGGCTGCAGCTCCTTGACGATCTCCGCGACCGGGATCGCCGTCACCGTCATGGCGTTCGGCGCGCCCTGCGCCAGGTCCACCTGGCCTTCCCAGGTCTTCTCGCCGGTCGAATTGGCGACGTCCTCGGCCGAGTAGCCGTCGAGCGTGCGCTGGAAGATGCCCTGGCGCACCGCGGTCGCGATCGAGCGGTCGCCGATCCGGTAGATCACCACGTCGGCGGTCTTGGCGTTCACCGAGGTGATCGGCAGGCCGCCGCCGAGCCCGGCGGGCATCACGTAGGCACTGTTGGCAAAGCCGACGAACGGCGCACGATCGGGCACGTAGAGGTCGAGCTCGACATCGGCGCGCAGTTGCTCGCCATTGGCCGACGGCAGGCCCGAGCGCAGCTTGATGTGGTAGCGCCGGCCATGCTCGACGCCGGTGATGCAGATCTGGCTCTGGTCGCTTTCAACCGCCACAGTCGGCGCATTGTCGACCACCACGTAGCTCGAAAGGTCGGTGCCGCCAGCAGGCAGCGAGTCCGAGAACACCGCGCAAATGCGCGGGTTGGCCGCTTCGGCATCCACCTGGTTCGAGGTGACGCGGAAGCCGTGCTCGGCGACCGCCTTCTCCAGCGCCGCTTCCAGCGTGGCATTGTCGACCAGCGCAAGGCTGGCGCGATAAAGCGCAATGGACTCGCGCCACATCTCACGACGCGACAACGCCACGGCCAGCGCACCCAGCGCATCGGCGCGCTCGGCAACGGTCTCGGACAGCATGAAGGCGTTCATCGCAGCATAGGACGAGTTGACCGCGAGGTCGTAGACACCGTTGCCGGCCGCTGCTTCTATCACGGCACGGGCCTCGCCCTGCGCCGCGAGCTTCAGCCATACGGACGGGTCGTTCTTGTTGATCGCCAGCGCCTGCCGGTACGACACCATCGCCGCCGAGGGGTTCGACTGGGCGGACGCCTCGTCACCCGCGGCAACGAGGTCGGCATAGGTCACATCCGGCGGCGGCGGATCGGTCTGTGGTAGGCTGGTCGCCAAGTAGCGGGCGGAATCGATCAGGTCCTGCGCCGGGAACGGCAGTTCGCTCAGCCGCGCTTCGAGGTTCTCGGCCAACGGCGGGGTAAAGTCGACGCGGCCGGACGTGGCGCCCTTGAACGCCGTCTCGGGGCCGACATCGCCCTTAAGGAAGCACCACTTGGCCTTTTCGTTGAAGGTGAAGGCGCGGCAGATCTTGTCATCGGTACAGGCGGCCGAGCAGGCGTCGATATCGACGTCCTTGATCACCGAATAGTCGAAACCGGGAAGATCTGTGCCCGGCAACAGCGTGATGTTGCGGTCCGCCGCTTGGGCAGGTCCTAGGAGGAGGGCTCCGGCCACAACAAGCCACCAGATCGACCGAAAAAGCCGCTGCATTCCCTCACCCCTGTGATCTCTTATAGTTGCGCTACCCTATGATGACGGGGGCTGAACGACAAATGAATGAAGGCGCGCAAAGTCGACGAAACCCGGTTGCGGGGCGCGGTGCTACTCCGCCGCTTCGAGCCGGTTGAGTTCGATCAGCCCGCGGATTTCCGCGCGGCACGAGCCGCAATTGGTCCCCGCCTTCAGCGCCGCGCCGATCGCGTCGACGGTGTGGCAACCGCCGCGTGCCGCCTCGGCGATCTGGTTGGCGCCAACCGAGAAGCAGGCGCAGACGATCGGGCCGGGGTCCGGACGATCGGCTCCAGGACGGCCGACCAGGATGTCGGCCCGCCGCGCCGGCTTGATGTTTTCGGTCAGCAGCGACACCGCCCACTGTCGCGATACCAGCACCGGATCGGGCGATAGGAACAGCGCGAACACCAGTTGGTTGCCGTCGAACAGCGCGAGGCTCTGACGTCCGGTTGCCTTGTCGGTGATGGTCAGCGGCGCCGTCTCGGGCGCCAGCTGGAAGGCCTCGCGCGCCCATTCGAGCGGGTCGGCGAGGTCATCGAGAAACGCCAGCTCGGCGCGCCAGCCGCCGGTCGTCTCGGCGATCGCCCAGTAGTCCGCGCCGGCCAGCTCCGGCCGCTTCCGGCTCACCGCGAAGCCGTAGCGCCGCGCCAGGGCCGGCCCTACGCTTACCGTCGCCATCTTCAACGCCGGCTGTCCTGATTGCGGGTCGGTCTGCCCGGTGACCAGCGCATCGACGCGGCCGGCGGCGGAGAACTGCCCGGTCCAGTGCATCGGCACGAACACTGAGCCCTTCTGCTGGCGGTCCGTCACAAGCGCCCGCACCAGCGCCGAACCATGCCGGTTCTCGAGCCGCACCAGGCTCGCATGCCGGATGCTCTTTTCGAACGCATCGTCCGGATGCAATTCGGCGAACGGCTCCGCCATATGCGCCGACAGTCGAGGCGTCTTCCCCGTCCGCGTCATGGTGTGCCAGTGGTCGCGTACCCGCCCGGTGTTCAGCACCAGCATTCCCGGTGGCGGCACGATCGGCGGCGGCGGTGCCACCGCCACGAAGCGTGCCCGATTATCGGGGGTGAAGAACCGTCCATCCGTGAACATCCGCGCCGTGCTGCGCACCGAGCGCACCGGCCACTGCACCGGCTGCAGCCCGTCATACTCGGCGTGCATCAGCCCCGACAGGTCGAAGTCGCGGTTGCCGTTGTTCTCGAACGCCGAGAGCGCCGCGTGCTCGGCGAATATCTCGCCCGGCCGCTCGTACGCGAAGGCCTCGGCATGCCCCATCCGCCGCGCCACCTGGGTGACGATCCACCAGTCCGGCTTTGCCTCCCCCGGCGCCGCGAGGAAAGGCCGCTGCCGCGAGATCCGGCGCTCGGAATTGGTCACCGTGCCGTTCTTTTCACCCCAGCCCGCCGCCGGCAGCCGCACATGGGCTTCGACCGCCGTATCGGTCGCCGCGTTCATGTCCGACACCACGACGAACGGGCAGGCGCGGATCGCCGCCCGCACCTTGTCGGCCTCGGGCATCGAGTCCACCGGGTTGGTCGCCATGATCCACAGCGCCTTCACCTTGCCCGCACCGATCGCCTCGAACAGGTCGACCGCCTTCAGCCCGGGCTTGGTCGCCACCCGCTCCGAGCGCCAAAACCGCTGCAGCCGGTCGACATTGATGGCGTCGAAATCCATGTGCGCGGCCAGCATGTTGGCGAGCCCACCGACCTCGCGGCCGCCCATCGCATTAGGCTGCCCGGTCACCGAGAACGGGCCCATCCCCGGCATGCCGATGCGACCGGTGGCGAGGTGCGCGTTGACGATGGCGTTGACCTTGTCAGTCCCCGTCGCCGACTGGTTCACGCCCTGCGAGTAGACGGTCACCGTCCGCGTGGTCTCGGCGAACCAGTCGTAGAACACCGCGATATCGCGCACGCTGAGCCCGGTGGCCTCGGCCACCCGCTCGAGGCTCCAATTCCGCGCCACGTCCAGCGCCGCGCCAAACCCATTGGTGCTCTCGGCGATGAACTCGGCATCGACCGCATTCCGCTCCGCCAGCGACTTCAGCAGCCCGACGAACAGCGCCGTGTCACCATCCGGCTTGATCGCGAGATGCAGGTCCGCCTGGTCCGCCGTGGTGGTCCGCCGCGGATCGATCAAGACGATCCGCATCCCCGGCCGCTCGGCCTTCGCCTTGATGATCCGCTGGTACAGCACCGGGTGGCACCAGCTGAGGTTGGAGCCGACGAGGATCATCAGGTCTGCGAGTTCAAGGTCCTCGTAGTTCCCCGGCACCGTGTCCGAGCCGAAGGCCCGCTTGTGCCCGGCCACCGACGAGGCCATGCAGAGCCGCGAGTTGGTGTCGATGTTGCCCGAGCCGATGAACCCCTTCATCAGCTTGTTGGCGACGTAATAGTCCTCGGTCAGCAGCTGCCCCGAACCATAGATGGCGACGGAGTCAGGCCCATGCTCGGCAACGGTCTCGGCGAAGGTATTCGCCACGAGGTCCAGCGCCTGGTCCCAGCTGGCCCGCTCGCCGCCGATCTCCGGGTGGAGCAGCCGCCCCTCCAGCGACAGCGTCTCGCCCAGCGCAGAGCCCTTCGAGCAGAGCCGCCCGAAATTGGCCGGATGCTCCGGATCACCGGCAATCGTCACCGAGCCATCCGGCTGGGGCGTTGCGAGCACCCCGCACCCCACCCCGCAATAGGGGCAGGTGGTGCGGACCGTCTTGGGGTCGGCCATGGTTGCTCCGCCCTACTCCGCCGCCATAAGCATGACCTCGGCCGCCATGAAGATGCGCCCTTCGACCACGTTCACCGCGAAGGTCCGTACCTGTCCCTCGTCCGCGCCCTGCGCCTCGCCAGTCGCGAGATCGAACACCCAGTTGTGCAGCGGACAGGTCACCGACCCGCCATGCACGATACCTTCACTGAGCGGGCCGCCCTTGTGCGGGCAGCGGTTCTCGATGGCATAGACGTGGTTCTCCGCCGTGCGGAACACCGCGATTTTCCCAGCCGGGGTGGTAACGCAGCGCGCACCCCGCAACGGGATCTGCTCGATGCGACCGATTTCGACCCAGTCTTCCATCAAGCTCACTCCGCTGCCTGCGGCACGCCGAATTCTGCCAGAGCGGCGAATTCGTGTGCGTCCTTGCCATTGACCCGCTCTTCCCACGGGTCGACCTGGGCGAATTTCTGCGAGAACACGAACCGGTCGTAGTAGAAGCGGCGCTTCCCCAGATCGCGAACGATCGAGGCCTGGATCGACTCCATGCCCACCCGCTTCAGCCACTTGTACATGCGCTCGAGATAGCGCCCCTGCTCGCGATAGAGCTGGGTCAGTGCTGCGATGATCTCGATCGCCTCATCCTCGCTGTCGGCATGGCAGAGCGCCTCGGTGCCCTTGATGTCGAGGCCGGCAGCACCGGCGAAGACGATGTCGTAACCGGAGTCCACGCAGATCACACCGACGTCCTTGCACGTCGCCTCGGCACAGTTCCGCGGACAGCCGGAGACTGCCATCTTCACCTTGGCCGGGGTCCAGCTGCCCCACATGAACTTCTCGAGCTTGATGCCGAGCCCGGTCGAATCCTGCGTGCCGAATCGGCACCAGTCCGAACCGACGCAGGTCTTCACTGTACGAAGGCCCTTGGCGTAGGCGGCGCCCGAAACCATGCCGGCGGCGTTGAGATCAGCCCACACCCCCGGCAGGTCTTCCTTCTTCACGCCGAGCAGGTCGATGCGTTGGCCGCCTGTGACCTTCACCGCCGGGATTTTGAACTTGTCGGCGACGTCGGCGATGGCGCGCAGCTCGTTCGGGCTGGTCATGCCGCCCCACATGCGCGGCACCACCGAATAGGTGCCGTCCTTTTGGATGTTGGCGTGCACGCGCTCGTTGATGAAGCGCGACTGCCCGTCATCCTCGTATTCACCCGGCCAGGTGGCGATCATGTAGTAGTTGAGCGCCGGCCGGCACTTGGCACAGCCGCAAGAGGTCTTCCACTCGAGCTCCTGCATCAGCTGCGGGATCGAGCGCAGTTCCTTGGCAATGATCAGCCGGCGGACGTCGTCATGGCCGAGATCGGTGCACTTGCACATCGGCTGCACCGCCGATGGGTTGTAGCTGTCGCCTAGTGTCAGCAGCAGGAGCTTTTCGACGAGGCCCGTGCACGAGCCGCAGCTCGCCGAAGCCTTGGTGTGAGCGCGGATGTCGTCGAGCGACGTCAGGCCCTTCGCCGTGATGGCGCCGGTGATCTTCGATTTGCAAATGCCGTTACAACCACAGATCTCTGCCTCATCCGGCAAGGCTGCAACGGCCGCCGTAGGGTCCAGCGGGGCACCACCCTGATAGTTCTGGCCGAAGATCAGCGTGTCGCGCATTTCGCGCGTGTCGACGTTGCGCTTCAGCATGTCGTAGAACCACGGCCCGTCCCCGGTATCGCCGTAGAGCACCGTGCCGATGATCTTGTCGTCGCGCAGGATCAGCCGCTTGTAGACGCCGGCCGTGGCGTCGCGCAGCACGATCTCCTCGCGATCGTCACCCTCGGCGAAGTCACCCGCCGAATAGAGGCTGATGCCGGTAACCTTGAGCCGGGTCGCCGTGGCGACCGGGACGAACGTCGCCTTCTCGTCGCCGCAGAGCTGGGCGGCGAGGACATTGGCCATGTCGTAGAGCGGCGCCACGAGGCCGAAGGTTGCTCCATTCACCTCGACGCACTCGCCGAGCGCGTAGATCGAGGGGTCGGAGGTGCGCATCTGCGCGTCGACCACGATACCGCGGTTGACCGCCAGCTCCGCCGCCTTGCCGAGCGCGGCGTTCGGCCGGATGCCGACCGCCATCACCACCAGGTCCGCCGGCAGGATAGTGCCGTCGGCCAGTTCGACGCCGGTGACGCGCTTGTCGCCGAGGATCTGCTTGGTATTGGCCGCGGTCAGGACTTTGACCCCGCGGGCCTTCATCGACTCGCCGAGCAGGTAGCCCGCCGCCGGATCGAGCTGCCGCTCCATCAGCGTCGGCATCACGTGCACCACGGTGACGTCCATGCCCTGCTCGTTGAGTCCAGCCGCCGCTTCGAGCCCGAGCAGGCCGCCGCCGATGACCACCGCCCTGCCCCGCGCTTTCGCCGCCATCATCATGATGTTGACGTCGTCGAGGTCGCGATAAGTGACGACGCCGGCGAGGTTGACCCCCGGCACCGGGATGATGAACGGCACCGAGCCCGTCGCGATCACCAGCTTGTCGTAGCTCTCGGTGATGCCATTGGCCGAGGTGACCGTCTTGTTCACCCGGTCGATCGTCTCGATCTTGCAGCCCTTGTAGAGCGTGATGCCGTGCTTGATGTACCAGGCGTCACCGTGGATCACGATGTCGTCGAAGCTCTTTTCGCCCGACAGCACCGGGCTGAGCATGATGCGGTCGTAGTTGACCCGCGGCTCGGCGTTGAAGATCACCACGTCGTAGCGATCGGGGTCGGTCTCGAACAGCTTCTCCAGCGCCCGCCCAGGCGCCATGCCGTTGCCGACGATGACGAGTTTCTCTTTCACTGAACTGCCTCCAGTTGAAGTTGTCCCGCGGGCTGCGTTGGGCTCTGCCGGGTCATGCGGCGGACGGTGAAATGCATCAGCCCCAGCGACACCACGACGAGGACGAACAGCGCGATGAAGCAGCTGCTCCACAGGCCCGTGACGTCGTTGAGCCAGCCGAAGAGCAGGGGCAGGATGAATCCGCCGAGCCCGCCGATCATCCCGACAAGGCCGCCCACCGCCCCGACGTTCTCCGGGTAGTAAGCGGGGATGTGCTTGTAGACCGCGGCCTTGCCCAGGCTCATGAAGAAGCCGAGCACGAACATCAGACCGATGAACGCCCAGGGGCTGATGGCAAATGGAACGCTGAAGCTGCCGGCGATGCCATGGATCGTCACGTCGCTCGTCGGCAACGCCAGGATGAACGTCGCTACGGCGGAGACGCCGAAGGTCCAGTACATCACTGTCCGCGCCCCGACCTTATCGGAAAGCGAGCCGCCGTAGGCCCGGAACAAGCTGGCCGGGATCGAGTAGGCGGCGGCGACCATGCCCGCGACTTTGATGTCGAAGCCGTAGACGCCGATCAGGTAGCGCGGCAGCCACAGGGTGAGGGCAACGAACGCGCCGAAGGCGAAGAAGTAATAGAGCCCGAAGCGCCAGACCCGTACGTCTTTGAGCGGCGCGAACTCGGCGGCGAGGCTGCGCTGCGGCGCCCCCTCCTTCCGGCGCTTCACCAGCACCGGATCGTCCTCGGTCGAAAACCAGAACACTACCGCCATGACGGCCAGCACCGCGGCCCAGGCAAGCGCCACGGCTTGCCAGCCGAACGCCACCATCACGAAGGGCGCGAGGAACTTCGTCACCGCGGCGCCAACATTGCCGGCGCCGAAAATCCCAAGCGCCGTGCCCTGCTGCTTCTGCGGATAAAAGCGCGACACATAGGCGACGCCGACCGCGAACGACCCGCCCGCGAGGCCGACGCCCAGCGCCGCCACCAGGAACTGCTCGTAGGTGTGTGCGAAGATCAGCAGCGACGTCGCCACGGCGGCCGCAAGCATGGTCACCGTGTAGACGAGCCGCCCGCCATACCGGTCGGTCCAGATGCCGAGCCCGATGCGGACCAGCGAACCGGTCAGCACTGGTGTGCCGATCAATAGCCCGAACTGCGTCTCGGAAAGGCCGAGCTGATCCTTCAGCGCCACCCCGATGATCGAGAAAATCGTCCAGACGGCAAAGCAGACGGTGAAGGCGATGGTCGACAGCGCCAAGGCTCGGCGCTGCGAACTGGTTTGAGCATCGGGACTAGTCATATTCGCTCCATTGGTGAGAGCCGGAAAACAAAAAGGCTGCCGAAGAAGCACGACCCGCGGACCGGGACCGAGCATCTGTTGGCAGCCTTGCCTGTTGGGGAGCGCCCATCATTGGACGCAAGGTCATCGCGGGTTTCGCGTTTCGCTAGCTACTATGCACGCGGCGTGCCAAACCGGCTTCTCGGAAAAATCCTGTTACAAAACATACCGTTACGCGGATGGGCAGAAATTAATCAGACAGCGGAACTGACTAATCCGAATCCAGACTGACCAAACACGTGCACAAAATTTACTCGCCAATACCCTGTGGTCAATATTTAGGCACATCACCTGAAGCCGCCACCCTCCCCTCAGAGGGGAGGGATAGCCAGCTCTTCAGCTTCCTCAAGCCGCCTCGACGAAACGATGCCGCTCGTACAGGAACTTCAGTACCGCCTCGCGGCACTTGAGGTAGCTGCGGTCGGTAGCCAGATCGAGGCGCCGGCGCGGGCGCGCCAGCGGCACCGACAGCACTTCGCCGATCCGCGCCGCCGGTCCGTTGGTCATCATCACGATCCGGTCACTCAGCAGCACTGCCTCGTCGACGTCGTGGGTGATCATGATCATGGTGTTGTTGAGCCGCTCGTGGATCTCCATCACCGCATCCTGCAGGTGCGCCCGGGTCAGCGCGTCGAGCGCCCCGAACGGTTCGTCGAGCAGCAGGATCTTGGGCTCCATCGCCAGCGCCCGGGCAATGCCGACGCGCTGCTTCATGCCGCCCGAGATTTCAGCCGGACGCTTGTCCTTGGCGTGCCCCATCTGCACGAGGTCGAGATTGTGCATGATCCAGTCGTGCCGCACCGCCTTGGTGCGGGTGGAGCCGAACACCTTGGCGACGGCGAGGTTGACGTTCTCGTAGACCGTCAGCCAGGGCAGCAGCGAATGGTTCTGGAACACCACGGCCCGCTCCGGCCCCGGCTCCGACACGATCTTGCCCTCGAGGAAGATTGCGCCGGAGGACACTTCGGTGAGGCCGGCGATCAGGTTCAGCAGCGTGGACTTGCCGCAGCCCGAGTGGCCGATGATCGAGATCACCTCGCCCTCGGTAATCTCCAGGGAGATGTCCTTGAGCACTTCCGAGGTCGCGCCGTTGCGCTCGAAGCTTTTGTCGACGTGGTCGATCTTGAGATAGGCGGTCATGACGCTCCCCTCAGTTCGCGGCTGTGCCGCGGGTGATGAAGGCGCCGAAACTGGCAACCAGGCGATCGAGCATGAAGCCGATCACGCCGATATAGACCAGCGCCACGATGATGTCGGGCAGGCGCGACGAGTTCCACGCATCCCAGATGAAGAAGCCGATGCCGACGCCGCCGGTGAGCATTTCCGCCGCGACGATGGCGAGCCAGCTGAGCCCGATCCCGATACGCAACCCGGTGAAGATGTACGGCGCCGCCGCCGGCACCATGATCTTGAAGAAGAACTCGATCGGGTTGAGCCGGAGAATGGCGGCGACGTTCCGGTAGTCGTTCGGAATGTTCCGGACGCCCACCGCGGTATTGATGATCACCGGCCACACGGCGGTAATGAAGATCACGAAGATCGCCGAGGGATGGCTATCGCGGAACGCGGCCAATGACAGCGGCAGCCATGCCAGCGGCGGCACGGTGCGGAGGATCTGGAAGATCGGGTCGAGCCCGCGCATCGCCCACACCGATTGTCCGATGAACGCGCCGACCGCCACGCCGACCAGTGCGGCGAGGCCGAACCCCACCGCGACGCGCTGCAGAGAGGCGAACACCCGCCACGCCAGCCCGATGTCGCCGTTGCCGTAGTCGAAGAACGGGTTCCAGATCAGCTCGCCTGCCTGATCCCAAACCACCGAGGGCGGCGGCAGCGACGCACCGGGCGTCGAGCAGGCGATCTGCCAGATCAGCAGCATCAGGAGGATGACGATGACCGGCGGCACGACCGAACGCGCAACGCCCGCGGCAATTTTCTTCATGTCGATCTTCCGGCCGACGGGCTTGCCCGGAAAGGCGAACACTTTCGCCTTTTGGGGCGGCGCGGCGGTTTCGAACTGGGCCTCTGCACTCATGATCGCGGGGTCCGTACTGAAAGGGGAAAAAATGCGGCGCCGAGCCAGGGAGGACCCGGCGCCAGTAGGGGACATCAGCCGAGAGCGGTGATCGCGAGGCTCTCGAGATAGGCGGATGGGTTCTCGGGATCGAACACCTTGCCGTCGAAGAAGGTCTCCGGCCCGCGCGAGGTCGAGGTCGGGATATCGGCCGCGGCAATGCCGAGGGTCGTCGCCGCATCGCGCCACAGGTCTTCGCGGTTCACCTGGTCGACCAGCGCCTTAACGTCGGTGTCGGCCGGGAGGTACCCCCAGCGGATATCCTCGGTAAGGAACCAGGCGTCGTGGCTCTTGAACGGATAGGACGCATGGTCCTTCCAGAACTTCATCTCGAGCCCGGTGGCCTTGGCGACACGGCCATTGCCGTAGTTGATGTCGCCCTTCAGCCGCCCCAGCACATCGGCCGGCGGCACGTTGAACCAGCCGCGCTTGCCGAGGATTTGTGCCAGCTCTTCCTTGTTGGCCATATCGTCGGCCCACTGCGCCGCTTCCATCACCGCCATCAGGATGGCGCGGGTAGCGATCGGGTTGGCGTCGATGAAGTCGTTGCGGAGGCCGAGCGCCTTTTCCGGATGGCCCTTCCACAGCTCGCCGGTTGAAGCGGCTGTAAAGCCGATGCCCTGGTTGACCAGTTGCTCGTTCCACGGCTCGCCGACGCAGAATGCGTCCATGTTGCCGACCTTCATGTTCGCCACCATCTGCGGCGGCGGCACGGTGATGGTCGAAACGTCGGTGTTCGGGTTGATGCCGCCGGCGGCGAGCCAGTAGCGGATCCACAGGTCATGCGTGCCGCCTGGGAAGGTCATCGCGACGGTGACTTCCTTGCCCTCGGCCTTGCGCTTCGCGAACACGTCCTTCAGCGGCGAGGAGTCGAGGCCGACCCCGACATCCTTGTAGGCCTGCGACACCGAGATCGCCTGGCTGTCGAGATTGAGCCGCGCGACGATCGACATCGGCAGCGGCACGTTGTTCTGAGTCACCTTGCCGGTGGAGATCAAATACGGCATCGGCGTCAGGATATGGGCACCGTCAATGCCGTTGGCTGCACCACCGAGCACCAGGTTGTCGCGCGTTGCGCCCCAGCTGGCCTGCTTCAGCACTTCGACATCCGGCACGCCATGCTTGGCGAACAGGCCCTTCTCCTTGGCAATGACCAGCGCCGAGGCGTCAGTCAGCGCAATGAAGCCGAGCTTGGCGCCAGTGACTTCGGGTCCCGCACCCTGGGCGAAGGCGCCCGAGGGGAACAGCGTCTTGGCCGCAACGAGCGTCGCTGCGGTTGCCGTGGTACCGGCCAGGAAGGCGCGCCGGCTCAGGAGGGTGGTCGAGGTCAACTTCTTCATCAGTCTCTCCGTGTGATGCGATCAGCCGGCGCCCGAAGTGCCCCTCGGCTCCCAAAATGAAAAAGCTGCCAGCAGGTCGTAGCGCTGGCCCGAAAGCCAGTGAAACGTTCCTGTTGGCAGCCTTGCCTGTTTGGGAGCGCCCACCGTTGGACGCCGGATCATCGCGATTTCGCGTGTCGGAGAATACAATGCATGTCCCGTGCCAAACTGGCCGGAGGCAATAAGATAAGATATTTCAGCTTGTTACAGCATTGCCCGCAAATTAGGCAGGCGCCAATTGTGCCCAATCAGAATCCACACAGCCGCGTACCGATGCAAAAATAGGCAAAATAGGAATACGCCTAAATCGTGCGCAGACTGTCAAACAGCTTTCTGCGCGGCGATATACGCGTCAACCTGATCGGGATCGAACACCCGGCCATCGAAGAACCCGTCCGGCCCGATAACCAGCGTGCTCGCGGTCACCGTCACCTCGGTCGGCGCTGCCAGCAGCCCCTCGATCTTGCTGTCCACGACCGGCATCGGCACCCCAAGGGGCGCCAGCGCCGACCGGTACACATCCGGCCGGAACGTCATCGCCGCCGCTCGCGCCCGTTCCGGCGTGTGCTCGACTTCGCCCCAGCGCACCATCTGGCTGTAGAACCACGCCGCGTGGCTGCTCCACGGGAAGTTGGCCGCCCCCGCATACGGCACGAAGTGGTCCGGCACACTCGCCGCCATCCCGCCGCCGATATCGAGTTGCCCATCCAGCGCCGGCAGGATCAGCTCCGCTGGCAGACCCAGATAGTGCGGCGACGACATAATCTCCGCGGTCTCGGCATGGTTGGCGCTCTCGCCACACCAGCGCGCCGCGTGGTGCACCGCCCGGATCAGCCCGGCGACAATCTCGCTATTGGCTTCGGCCCAGTGCGCCCGCATACCGATCACCTTGTCGGGGCTGCTTCGCCAGATCGAAGCCTTGACCGTCGCGATATGCGCGCCGGCGTTCTTCACCCCCACCGTGTTCCACGGCTCACCGACGCAATAGCCATCGATTCCGCTCGAACCCAGCGCCTCCGGCAACAGCGGCGGCGGCAGCACCACGATCTCGATATCGCGATCCGGCGCGATGCCGCTCGCCGACAGCCAGTAGCGCAGCTCGTAATTGTGCGACGAGGTCTGGTGCACCACGCCGAACCGCAGCTTCCGCTCCGACGCCGCGACCACCCGCTTCAGCGCCGCGCCCACCGGCCCCGCCTCCAGCGTCGCCGGCGCTCCGGCATCCGCCATCCGCGCCCAAAGCTCGGCGCTCACCGTGACGCCGTTATTGCCGAGCCCCAGGATCATCGGCGTGATCATCGGCACCGACAGCGGATTGAGCCCCAGCGTCGCCGCGATCGGCATCGGCGCCAGCATCTGCGCGAAGTCGAAATGCCCCAGCGCCGCCCGGTCGCGGATATTGGCCCACGAGGTTTCCTTGACCAGATGCAGGTCCAGCCCCTCGGCCGCCGCGAACCCCTTCTCCCGCGCCAGCACCAGCAGCACGCTATCCAGCAGGGGCAGGAATCCGGCGGAGAGGGGGATGAGCGACATGATTATTCCTCTGGGCCGAGCAAGCTGTCGGCCGTAACTAGGCTCTGGGCGATATCGACGATCCGTCGGTTCTGGTTCATCGCGGTCTTGCGCAGCAGCGCATAGGCATCCGCCTCAGCGAGACCGCGCGTTCGGAACAGGATCGCCTTGGCCTGGTCGATGACCTTGCGATCCTCAAGCTCGCTGCGTGCCTGCTCCAGTTCGCGGGTCAGCCGCGCGAAGGCGTTGAAGCGGCTGACGGCCATGTCGAGGATCGGCTTCACCCGCTCCTTCTTCAGCCCGTCGACCACATAGGCCGACACACCCGCCTCCACCGCCGCCTCGATGGCGGAAGCGTCGGAGCGGTCGACGAACATGGCAATCGGCTTCCGGAGCGCCCGGCTCAGCGTGAAGAAGTGTTCGAGCCGGTCGCGGTTGGGGTTCTCGAGATCGATCACCACCACGTCGGGCATGTCGCGCTCGATCACCCGCGCCACCTCGTTGATCTCATTGACCACGGTGACGCGCAAATGCCCCGCCTCCCGCAACCCGTCCTCGATGATCGAGGCACGAATGCGGTTCTCGTCGATGACCAGAATGGCGAGGTCCTGCACCTGCATGGGGCTGACTTATCTGTCCCAAGCCACAAAGCGCAAGCGGTGCTCGCGCAACCCTGCTGCGCATCGACTACGGCCGATTTCTGAATTCCATTTGACTTAATAAATCAGCCAGCACAGTCTCCCTTCCAGCCTAGGAGGGACGCCTTGGGCCTGAGAGGGACGAACCAGGAATTCGGACGGCCGTACAATCGGCGGATCGTCCTCGAAGCCATCCGTGCGACCGGCCCCACGACCCGTGGCCGCATCGCCGCGGAGGTCGGACTCACGGTGCAGACCGTCTCCACCATCATCCGCGAACTCGAAGAGCAGGGCTTCATCCTGTCGCTCAAGGAAGAGCCGCGCGGCCGTGGCCTGCCTCCGACGACGCTGCGCATCAATCCCGAAGGCGGCTATGCCATCGGCATCTACATCACCCCGCTGGGCATCGACGCGGCGCTGATCAATCTCGGCGGCGATGTCATCGGCAGCGCCCACCGCAATGCTGCCCACGCCACCCCCGACGAGGCCTTCACGCTGATCGGCGCAATGGTCGCAGAGTTGCGTGCCCTCCGCCAAGGCGTCCGCATGCTCGGCGTCGGCCTCACCCTGCCGGGCCCATTCGGGGTCGAGTCGATGAGCTTCGTCGGCCCCACCACCATGGTCGGTTGGGACAACGTGCAGTTGCGCGAGCGCCTCGCCGAAGTCACCGGCCTGCCCGCCTTCATCGAGTCCGACATGGCCGCAGCGGCGCTCGGCGAACGGCTCTATGGGCGGGGCGCCGAGTTCGCCGATTTCTACTACCTGTTCGTTGGTGTCGGCCTCGGCGGCATCATGGTGCACGAGGGTGTGGCCCAGCGTGGCGCCTGGGGCAACGCCGGCGAAATCAGCCACATTCCCGTCGTGCCCGATGGTGAGCCCTGCCCTTGCGGTAATCGCGGCTGCCTCGAACGCTACATCTCGCTCGAGGCCTTCGCCCGCCGCGGCCTCGGCGAAGCTGCCTATGCCGACGCCATCGCCCCGCAGCTGCGCGCCGCGCTGATCACCGTCGAGAACCTGTTCGATCCTGAGACCGTGATCCTCGGCGGCCTCGCCCCGGAGAGCCTCTCTGCCGAGTTGGCACGCGTCGCCGCCGACCTGCCCAACTCCGTCTCCGCCCGCCGCGATCGCAAGGCACCGCGCCTCATCGTCTCCAATGGCGGCCCGCACACAGTGCTGCGCGGCGCCGCGGCGCTCGCCGTCGCCGGCGTTCTCTCACCCCGCTTCGGCCAGCTCTTCGCCCCCGGCCGCGACCAGATGAAGGGCCTTGCCGCATGAGCACATTCGAGCCGCTGCTCGTCCTCGACGACATCAAGAAGAACTACGGCGCCATCGAAGCGCTGAAGGGCGTCAGCTTCACCATCGGCAAGGGCGAGGTGGTGGCGCTGTTGGGCGACAATGGCGCCGGCAAGTCGACGCTGGTGAAGATCATCGCCGGCGGGCTCGAACCCACCTCCGGCAAGATGCTGTTCGAGGGCCGCGATTTCCTCGCCAAATCGCCGTCCGAAGCCAAGGTTGCGGGGATCGAGACGGTCTACCAGGACCTCTCGCTCGCCACCAATGTCGATGTCGTCGCCAACTTCTTCATGGGCCGCGAGATCACCAAAAAGGTCCTCGGCATCCCCGTGCTCGACGAAAAGGCCATGGAGGCCGTCGTCGCCAAGGCCATGGCCAGCGCCGGCACGAAAATCCCGTCGCTCCGCACCAATGTCGAGCACCTCTCGGGCGGCCAACGCCAGGCCATCGAGCTCAACCGCTTCGTCCACTGGGGCGGCAAGCTGGTCCTGCTCGACGAGCCCTTCGCCGCGCTCGGCGTCGAGCAGACCCGTCGCGGCCTCGAGATGATCCGCCAGGTCGCCAGCCAGGGCATCGGCGTCGTCATCATCACCCACATCATGCAGCAGGCCTTCCAGGTCGCCGACCGGATCGTGGTGATCCGCCAGGGCGTCGTGGCCGGCGACGTTGCCACTAAGAATACGAGCCCCGATGCGGTGGTCCGCATGATCACCGGGGAGACCCTGGCCGCTGCCGGAGCGGCTGGCTGAAGGGGAAACGGGAAATCCGGCATCAAGGAGCGAACGAAATGAAGCGAATACTCCTATCCGTCTTCGGCGTTCTGGCAGTGGCGCTTGCCCTGCTGTCGCCTGCCTTCGCCCAATCGAAGGGCAAGGTCTACTACCTCGTCCCCACGCTGATCGATGAATTCCAGACTGGCTCCGTGTCGGCGCTGGAAATGTTCCTGAAGCAGGTCGGCTACGAGATGCAGACGCTGAACGCCGACAACAAGACCGACGTCCAGCAGTCCCAGATGAACGACGTCATCGCGCTGAAGCCCGCGGCCATCATCCTCGCCGCCGTCGACTTCAACGCCTTGAAACCCTCGATAGAAGCCGCCATGGCGGCCGGCATTCCGGTGGTGGAATTCGACCGCCAGATCACCTCCACTCCGTCGGCCTTCACCTCGGTCGCCGGCACCGTCGAGATCGGCTACGTCGCCGCCGGCGTGGTCCAGGACCTGCTGACCAAGAAGAACGGGTCGGTGAAGGGCAAGGTGCTGCAGGTGCTCGGCGATCCGGGCGACCCCTACACCCTCGATATCCAGAAGGGCTTCGAGGAGAAGATGGCAGCCTTCCCTGACGTCAAGATCATCTCGGTTCCCGCCATGGCCTGGGCCGCCGACGCCGCCGGCACCATTGTCAACGACCAGCTGCTCGCCAATCCCGACATCGACCTGATCTTCAACCACGCCGCCCACCTCTCGGTCGCCGCCGCCGCTTCGCTCGAAGCAGCCGGCAAGAAGCCGGGCGACGTGCTGATGCTCTCGTCTAACGGCGCGCCGGTCGGCCTCGATCTGATCCGCAAGGGCTGGATGCAAGCCGAAGTCGAGCAGCCGCTTTATGCGCAGGCGGCCGCCGTCGCCATGTTCATGGACAAGATCGTCAACCACCAGGAGATCAAGCCCGGCGAGTATGACGTGCTCGGCCTGAAATCCACTGTGACCAACGAAGCCTGGGGCCCGAATATCAAGATCCCCGGCGCCGCCATCACCATGGAAAACATCGACAACCCGGCCTTCTGGGGCAACATGAAGCCCCCGACGGACACCATCAAGTCGGTGGAATAAGCCCGTCCTCAACCACGTCCCCCTCCCTCGTGCGGAGGGGGACAGATGTCCCCTCACCGGAACCCCAGCATGAACCCCAACACCCGCCGCACCCTCGAGTTCATTCTCGATAACCTCGTCTGGTTCATGCTGCTGTTCGTGTTGATCGTGTTCTCCGCCTTCGTGCCCAATTATTTCCAACCCGGTATCTTCGCCAATATCATCGAGGCCTCATCCGTGCTCGGCGTCATGTCGATCGGCCTCGCGCTGGTGATCATCGCCGGCCACATGGACCTTTCGGTCGAGTCCGTCGCGGCGCTCTCCGCCATGGCCGTGGGCATCATCTTCTGCTCCGCCGGCATCGGCATGGGCGTACAATTGACGCCCGACTGGCTCGGCGTCCCCGTTTCGCTCATCATCGCGCTCGCCGTCGGCAGCGCCATCGGCGCGCTCAATGGCTTCCTCATCGTGAAGCTGAAGATGAACGCCTTCATCGTCACGCTGGCCTCCTACATCTGGGTGCGCGGTGTCGTGCTCGCGATATCGGGCGGCCGCTCGGCACAGGATCTCGCACCCGCCATCCGCTGGTTCGGCGTGCAGCGCCTGCTCGGCCTGCCGCTCACCGCCTGGATCGCCATCGCCTGCTTCGTGGTGTTCTCGCTGATCATGGCCAGGACGCGCTTCGGCCGGCACATCGTCATCATCGGCGGCAACCAGAACGCCGCTTTCCGCGCCGGCATCAAGGTCGATCGCATCCTGATGCTGAGCTTCATCCTCGCCGGCGCCATCGCCGCGCTCGCTGGCTGGCTCCTGGCCATCCGCACCTCCGGCGCCACCGCCAATCTCGGCATTGGCCTGCTCTTTAACGCTTTCGCCGCGGTGGTCATCGGCGGCGTCAGTTTGAAGGGCGGCGTCGGCGCCCTGCCCGGCGTTTATGCCGGCGTGCTGCTGCTCTCGGCCATCAACACCGCCATCAACCTGATGGGCCTCCCCGCCACCTCCACCCAGGTGATCCACGGACTGCTGGTGCTCGCCGCCGTGCTCCTCGATACCCTCAAACTCTCGATTCGGCAGAAACTCGCATGACCAAAAGACTTGAAGGCAAGACCGCGCTCGTCATCGGAGCGGCGCGCGGCATCGGCAAGGCCATTGCTGTTCGCTTCGCCGAGGAGGGTGCGAACCTCGTCATCGCCGACACCGAACGCGAAGCCGGCATGACAACAGCCGCGGAGCTCGATGCGCCGTTCATCTACACCGACATTTCGAAGCTGGCCGACGCAGAGGCCGCCGTCGCCCTGGCGCTCAAGCAATATGACCGCCTCGACATCCTGGTGCAGAATGCCGGCATCTACCCCTGGCAACTGCTCGAGGAGACTTCGGTCGACGACTGGGATCGCGTCATGGGAGTGAACCTGCGCGGCAGCTTCATCGCTGCACGCGCTGCGCTCACGCCGATGAAGGCGCAGGGCTACGGCCGCATCCTCTTCACCTCATCGATCACCGGCCCGCACGTCACCAGCCCCGGCCATGGCCACTACTCGGCCACCAAGGCCGGCATCAACGGCCTGATCCGCGCCGCCGCGCTCGAATTCTCGGGCTACGGCATCACCGTCAACGGCGTCGAGCCCGGCAACATCCTCACCGAAGCTGTGCAGCAGCACCGCTCCCCCGCCTTCATCAAGTCGATGGAAGACGCCATCCCACTGGGCCGCCTCGGCAGCACTCGTGACGTCGCCAATGCCTTCCTGTTCCTTGCCTCCGACGACGCCAGTTACATCACCGGCACGACGATCGTGGTCGATGGTGGCCAACTGCTGCCCGAGGGGAACGACTTCAAGATCATGCCGGATCGACCATAAGGCGGGAGCGGGCCTGCCCTAGGCCAATCGCCTACAACCGGCGCGCCATGTACACCGCGTTTCGTGGCGCCCCTTCGCCCGTCAGCCTCTCGAACCCGAGCTTGCGATAGAACGCCTGTGCCCGCCGATTTTTCGGGCCCACCCCGAGGTGCATCCCCGGCGCACCGGCGGCTCCCAGCCGCTCCATCACCAGGTTAAGCGCCGCTCGCCCGATGCCGCGCCCCTGCACCTCCGGAAGCAGGTCGATATGCCCATGCGCCGGGTAGGGATGCAGGGCCTCGGGATAGACGAACGTCGGATGATGAATCTCATATCTCGCCCAGTCGCTCCCCCGCCAATGCTCCCGGTCCGGTCCGGGATCCGCGAGCTGCTCCGCAATCGGCGGGAACCACTCGCTTCCGGCCCAGCGATAAAATGCAGCGCTGTCCACCGCCCCCAGCACATACCCGCACACCCCGTGCGGCCCATCGACAACGAACGCAAACTCCGGCGCAAACACCTGGTACGGCACCGCGTAGATCAACCCCAGCAGGTCCACATCATCTTCCCGCGCCGTGGCGTCCCTGCCGTTATCCCCGGTCTTCAGGCACACCATGCACAACGCCGAATGATCAGCCTCCGTCGCCGCCCGCAGCCGGTACCCCTCGCCGAAATCAAGCACCATGCCGGAAGCGCCCCTTGCCGTCGCGCGACAGCAGTTCCTGTACCGCCAAGGTGCACCCTTCCCTGCTAACTGGTATGTTGTTGGTTTGGCCCAGTATGTCCATTGGCCGGAACTCCTGCAACTTTTCGTGCGGCACGCTTGCCAACGCCAGTCCAAAATCATACCAGCTGCGGACTGAACCACGCATCGGTGGCCGGGAGCAGCCTTGGACTTTTACGCAGCTGTACGCGAGCGCATGGAGCGGCAGCACGGCCCGCTGGGCGAGCGGCTGCGCAACGCGTTGACCGCCGTGCTCGATTCCGGTGGCATCGCCCCGGGCGAGTCGCTGCCCTCGGAGCGCGAGATGGCCGAGGCGCTCGCAGTCTCCCGCTCGACCCTGCGCCAGGGCCTCAAGGAACTGGCCCAGATGGGCATCGTCGCCACCCGCCCGGGCGCCGGCACCGTCGTCGTCGGGCGCATCCCCAAGGCCCTGTCGCGCCTCTCCGGCTTCTCCGAGGATATGCGCCTGCGCGGTCTCGAGCCCAGCTCACGCGTGCTCGAGTGCTCCATTGGCCAGGTCGGGGCCGACGCCGCCTTCCGCACCGGCCTGCCGCTTGGCTCGCCCATCCTCACCCTCGTCCGCCTGCGCCTCGCCGGCGGCGAGCCGATCGCCTACGAGCGGGCCGTGGTACCGGTCGAGACGGTCGGCGCCGACTATGACGGCACCGGCTCGCTCTACGACCGCATGGATGCCCGCAACGCCCGCCCGCAGCGCGTCCTGCAGAGCCTCCAGGCCACCGAGGCCGACGAGGAACTGGCCGGCCACCTATGCATCCGCCGGGGTGCCGCCGTACTCGAGATTTCGCAACTCGGCTACGGCGCAACCGGCACCGTCGTCGAAGACGCGATCAGCTGGTACCGCGGCGACCGCTACAAATATGTCGGCGAGATCAGAGGCTAGAATGACCATCCCACGCCAGCGCTACCGCGATCAGGTCACAGCCCTCCTCGACCGCGTGCTCGCCGAACAGTCCGATGCCCTCGATGCCGCCCGCGACGCCGTGGCCACGGCGCTCGGCAGCGACCACCTGGTCTATGTTGCCGGCTCCGGCCACTCCCACCTCATCGCCGAGGAAGCCTTCTACCGCGCTGGCGGCATCGCCGCCGCCCAGGCCATCCTCGATCCCGACCTGATGCTGCATCTCGGCGCCGAGCGCTCTACCCTGCTCGAACGCGAAGCCGGCCGCGCCGAGCGCGTCCTCGCCGACTATCCGGTCGAGGCCGGCGACGTGGTCTTCATCGCGTCCAATTCGGGCCGCAACGCCTACCCGATCGAACTGGCGCTCGCCTGCAAGGCTCGTGGCGCCACCACCATCGCGCTGACCTCGCTGCGGCACGCCGGTGCCACTACCTCGCGCCACGAGTCGGGCAAGCTCCTCTTTGAGGTCACTGACCTGGTGCTCGACAATGGCGGCGAGTACGGCGACGCCGCGCTCAGCGTCGGCGACAACGACATCCGCATGGGCCCGACCTCGACCATATCAGGAGTGTTCCTCCTGAACGCCGTGCTCGCCGAAGCTGTCGACCAGCTGTCACGCAACGGTGTCGAGGTTGATGTCTATCAAAGCGCAAACATGCAGGGCGCCGAAGCCGCTGCAGAGGAAATGATCCGCCGGTGGCAATCGCGGATCAGGGGGCTGTAGGGTCGTCCGGGCAGGCGACCCTACAGCCTCGACTAATTTGCAGGTGGGCTGCCCCCCATCTGCCCCACAGATGCGTCCCGGCTTGTAGCCGGTTCGACATCCCCCTAAACCTTCCGGCGAATTTGGAGGGTTGAGCGGTGGATTTCGGGTTTGCATTCAAGCCGGGTGAACTCGATCGCGTCGCGCACCTGCGCACCACGGACGAGGCGCGCAACGACGCCCGGGCCCGCACGCTGGTGTTCTGGCGCGGCAAGCTTCTCGCCGATGCCGACGGCCGGCCCGCAGCCGTGCCGCTCGATCACCCAGCCCTCTCCGATAGCCGCGAAGCGCCAATCTTCGTTGGGCTGACGCCCGAGGGGCCGCGCTTCGCTGTCGACCTACCACTCTGGTCGCCGCCTGAGGATGCCACGACCATCGGCCAGTTCATCGACCAGACCCAGCAGGTCCATCCCAGCTTCCCCGACGCGAAGTTCACGGAAATCCGCGGTCTGATGCCGATGCTGTCGCGGCTCGAAGGCGAAACCGTCGCCACCGGGCGCGCCCTGATCGGCTGGCACGGTACCCACCGCTTCTGCGCCAATTGCGGCGCGCCGAGCAATGTCGAGAGCACCGGCTGGGTCCGCAAGTGCCCGCAATGCGGCACGCAGCATTTCCCGCGCACCGACCCGGTGGTGATCATGGCAGTCACCCGCGGTGACCTGCTGCTGCTCGGCCGCAGCCCCAGCTGGCCGGAGCGGATGTATTCCCTGCTCGCCGGCTTCGTAGAGCCGGGTGAAACCATCGAGGCCGCCGTGCGCCGCGAGACGCTGGAGGAGAGTGCCATCAAGGTCGGCCAGGTCCGCTACGTCTCCTCGCAGCCTTGGCCGTTCCCGATGTCGCTGATGTTCGGCTGCCAGGGCGACGCCACCAGCGAGGCGATCACCATCGATCCGGCCGAGCTGTCCGACGCCCGCTGGGTTACCCGCAGCGAAGTGCTCGAAATCCTCGCCAGCACCCACCCCGAGATCAACAAGCCCCGTCCCGGCGCCATCGCCGGCGCGCTGATCGAAGCCTGGGCGAACGGCAAATTGCTCGACGCCGACCACTGGAACAACTGAGCCCTAGCCCTCGCTCCCCACCAGCTTCGTCGAGAAGTGGATGTACGGAAACAGCTCGGGGATGTGCGAGTCCCAGACGCCATGCGCGCTCCAGGCCCAGCCGCCGGAGTCCTCGGCCGGCGCTGCCGCCCGATAGGTGTTGAAGCGCGAGAAGTCCATCCGCCAGGTGTCGCCGTCACGCGGCGGCAGCGTTCGTCCGTCAGTCGCAAGCTGCTGCATGCCTGACCACGGAATGGCAATCTCCGCCGTCCAGCCGCGATCGCGGTCGCGGTTGTCGTTGATTGTCCCATCGACTGCGACTGCGCTTCGAAGTCCCGGCAGGTCCCAGTTGAAGAACCCCAGCCGCGGGCCGCGCGGGTGCTTGTCGAAGCCGACGCCGTTCCATGGCTTCGCCCCGGGCGCCGTGCGCGAGAACTCCGGCGCCTTGCTGAAGCCCGCGCGTTCATACGCATCCTCCCACAGGAAGAAGGCCTCATAGATCGTGCCCAGCGCATTGATCTCGAGTTCGTAATACGCGTCCGCCCCGGCCACGAACACCTCGATGTCGTTCTCGCTCCAGATCAGCGAGTCACGCTCGGTGAGCTTGGCCTCGACAAACGGCTCCTCGACCCAGAAGCCGGCATAGAGGTAGCTGTCATCCCACAGCACGGCCGCTCGGGTGTCATGCACCGTCGGCTTGCCCGTGATCAGGTCGACGAAGCGCGGCGAGCGCGGGGCCAGCCGCCAGCTTGCATCATCGAGCTTACCGCCAATCGCGAGTGGCTCGGGCACGCGATAGGCGGTGTAATGCGCAACTCGTTCTTCGGGCCAGGGAAACGGCGGCGCCGACCCGGTGCTCATGTGGCCTCATATCCCCCTGCCGGTGGATAGGCATGCACCCCGCCCTGCCAGTCCGACACGGAATAGGTTCCCTCGCCCGTCACCTCGACATTGCTGGCCGCGATCGGCGCCTTGCCGTAGCCCCCGGGGATATCGAGCACATAGGTCGGCTGGCACAGCCCTGACACCCGGCCGCGCAGGCCCTTCACCAGCGCCTGTCCTTCGGCGATCGACAGCCGGAAATGCGCCGTGCCGGGCGCGAGGTCCGGATGGTGCAGATAATACGGCCGCACCCGCATCTCGACGAAACCGCGCATCAGTTCCGCCAACACATCGGCATCGTCGTTGATGCCCCGCAGCAGCACCGACTGGCTGAGCATCACCACGCCCGCGTCGACCAGCCGCCCCGCCGCAGCTCGCGCCGCCGACGTCAGTTCGCGCGGATGGTTGGCGTGCATCGCCACATAGGTGGTCTTGCCACTGGCCTTCAGCGCCGCGATCAGCTTGTCGTCGACCCGCTCCGGCTCCACCACCGGCACCCGGCTGTGGAAGCGCACGATCTTCACATGCGCGATGTCCCTGAGCCGTACCATCATCTCCTCGAGCCGCCGTGCCGACAGCACCAGCGGATCACCGCCGGTGAGGATCACCTCCCAGATCTCCGGATGCCCGGCGATGTAGCCGATCGCGGCATCCATCGCCTCGGGCGTCAGCGTGCCCAACCCCTCGGGCCCAACCATCTCGCGCCGGAAGCAGAACCGGCAGTAGACCGGGCAGACATGCACCGCCTTCAGCAGCACGCGGTCAGGATAGCGGTGCACGATCCCCTCGACCGGCGAATGCGTCAGGTCCCCGATCGGGTCCGCCCGCTCTTCCGGCGTCACGCTCAATTCGGCGAAGTCCGGCACGAACTGCTTGGCGATCGGATCGTTCGGATCGTCGCGGTCGATCAGCCCCGCCATCGCCGGCGTGATTGCGACCGCGTACTTCTTCGCGACGGCCTCGGCATCATCCAGCCGCTCCGCATCGAGCAGCCCGGCCGAGACCAGCTCCGTCGCCGACCGTATCGCGCGATCCTGTTTCATCTGTCGCCTCCGACCACCGGCACCCACAGCACGTCTTCGATCCGCCGCGCCCCGACGGTCAGCATCACCAGCCGGTCGAACCCGAGCGCCACGCCGCTGGTTTCCTCCATCAGCGGCAGCGCCGCGAGCAGGTCTTCATCCAGCGGATAAGTTTCATGGTACAGCCGCAGCTTTTCGTCCATCTCGGCTTGGAACCTTACGCGCTGTTCTGCTGCGTCTGTCAGCTCGCCAAACCCGTTCGCCAACTCTACGCCGCACGCATAAAGCTCAAACCGCTCCGCCACCCGCCGGTCATCCACCGTGCGACGAGCAAGTGCAGCCTCCGCCACCGGATACCGATCCAGCACCGTCACCCGCCCAAGCCCCAGATTCGGCTCCACTTTTTCCACTAGCACCCGACTGAACAGATACGACCAGGTATACTCCCCCGGCACCTCCAGCCCCACCCGCCGCATCTCGGCGGCAAGCGCGTCGGCATCCGTCACCCCGTCAGCGTCCATCGTCGCGAACAGGTCAATCCCCGCAAACCGTTGAAAAGCCTCGACAACTCCAAACCGCTCCGGCTCGACGAACGGATCGCACTCCCGCCCCTTGAACCGCAACAGCGCGTTTCCGGCGGTCTCCGCCGCAATCCGCAACATCGCCACACAGTCGGCGATCACCGCGTCATACCGCTCCCCTGCCCGATACCACTCCAGCATCGTGAACTCGGGATGATGCAGCGCACTCCGCTCCCGATTTCGCCAGACATGCCCGAGGCTCGCGATCCGCCGCTCCCCCGCCGCCAGCAGCTTCTTCATCGAGAATTCCGGCGACGTATGGAGATACAGCGTCTCCCCCACCCCATCATTGCCGATCGCCGTGGTGGCGAAGGCATGCAGGTGCGTCTCGTTGCCCGGGCTGCGCTGCAAACCCGGCGGGTCCACCATCAGGAAATCCTGTTCCGCCAGATACTTGCGCAGTGCCAGCTCGATCCTGTTCCGCGCCAGCAGCGCAGGCCGCCGGTCTGCATGCACCGATGGCGTCCACCACGGCGAAACCGGCGGCAAAGAAGAGGACGTGGGCAACGGCAGTGTCTTTCGGCTCAGGACTGGCGGTTTTCGCGGAATTAGGATATCGGGCGGCACCGAATAGTCAGATCAGCGCGTCCGCCGGCCTCCGTTGCCGCTCTCTAGGCCGCCGCCAACCGTTGAACAAGGAAGAAATATGGTCAAGGTCATCGCCTCGTCCCTGCGCAAAGGCCACGTCGTCGAGCAGGACGGCAACCTGCACGTCGTGCTCACGGCCGAGAACGTCCACCCCGGCAAGGGCAATTCCGTCACCAACGTCAACATGCGCCGCATGTCGGATGGCGTGAAGGTGATCGGTCGTTGGCGCACCGTCGAAATGGTCGAAAAGGCCGACGTTGACGAGCGCGAATACCAGTTCCTCTACCACGACGGCGAGGGCTACCACTTCATGGACCCCGCCTCGTACGAGCAGATCGCCGTCTCCGAGGACGTCGTCGGCGATCAGGGCGCCTTCCTCACCGACGGCATGTTGGTCTACCTGAAGACCTTCGAAGGCAACGCCATCGCCATCGAACTGCCCGCCCGCGTCACCCTCGAAATCACCGAGACCGAACCGGTAGTGAAGGGCCAGACCGCCTCCTCCTCGTTCAAGCCGGCGACGCTCTCGAACGGCGCCAAGACCATGGTCCCGCCCCATATCGGCGTCGGCACCCGCGTGGTCGTGATGACCGAAGACGGCAGCTACGTCGAACGCGCCAAGGACTGATCCTCGGTCAGACCGACCTGGCGCGACACAATCCCCGCGAAAGCGGGGATTTCTTTTCCAACCGTCCCCGCCCACATTGTTCACCCCCCATTGACAACCCGTCGGCATCCGGGGGCTCTGCCGGAACCTTCGTTCAGACTATGTATTGGCCACCGATAACAACGGAGGCCAGTCATGACCCTCGAACTCAAAGGCATTCATCACCTGACGGCAATCACCGCCCAGGCGCAGCGCAATGTCGAATTCTACACCCGCACGCTTGGCCTCAGGCTGATCAAGAAGACCGTCAACCAGGACGACGTCAGCGCCTATCATCTGTTCTATGGCGACGCGATCGCCTCGCCGGGCGCCGATCTCACCTTCTTCGATTGGCCCACCGCACCGTCGAAGCGCGGCAACCACGAAGTGTCGCGCACCGGCCTGCGTGTCGGCTCCGAAGCCGATCTCAAGTGGTGGAAGGAACACCTCACTGAGAAAGACATTTCCTCGGGCAACATCAAGGAACGTGCCGGACACCTGTCGCTCGACTTCGAGGACTTCGAAGGCCAGCGCTTCCGTTTGATCGCCGATCCGAAATCCGCTGCCGGTCATCCTTGGTCCGAAAGCCCGGTGCCCGCCGAGCATCAGATTATCGGCCTCGGCCCCATCACCCTCGCCGTCCCCGATCTTCGTCGCACCGAGCCGGTGCTGACCAAGGTGATGAACATGCGCGAGGTCCGCTCCTACCCGGCACGCGAGAAGAATGGCGAAATCCATGTCTTCGAGATGGGTGAAGGCGGCGCCGCGGCCGAACTGCATGTCGAGGTGAACCCCGATCTGCCGCAGGCCCGCCAGGGCGCCGGCGGCGTGCACCATGTCGCTTTCCGCACCCCGGACAAGGAGCAGTTCGACGAGTGGGTGAAGCGCACCGCTCAATTCGGCGTCCGCTCCAGCGGCGAGGTCGAGCGCTTCTATTTCAAGTCGCTGTACTTCCGCGAGCCCAACGGCATCCTGTTCGAGATCGCCACCGACGGCCCCGGCTTCACCGCCGACGAACCGCTCGAAACCCTCGGGCAGCGCCTCGCGCTGCCGCCCTTCCTGGAGGACCGTCGGGCCGAGATCGAAGCAGGTTTGAAGCCGTTGTAACAATATAGTTGCCAGATCGAGCGTGAAGGATTGCCCCAACACGAGCCCTTCGCTAACTGTGGCGGGCAGAGAGAAGCAGTGTGCGGTTCGTGCACTGCTTCTCCATCGCACAGCGTCACGGAGTTCCCATGTTGGAATCCAACAAATCTTCCAAGCCGAAATCTCGCCTGCGCCTAGTGGTCGTTGCTATTCCCACTGCCGGGCTTTTGTTCTTGGGTAGCACGGTCACCAGCCAGGCCTTTTTCACGCCCGAGGTGATCGAACAGATCGATCACTTCGTCGAGTGCTTCGGCTGGATGGTCACTGACCCCGAAATGCACAACGCCAAGTGCTCGCCACCAAACTACGTCTGGCCCGCCGAATCGCTAAGTGGCTCTGACGACGGTGACGGACCTGAAGTGATCGTCACGACGACGACGACCACGACGACCACCACCACGACAGGCACCGGTGGCGGGAACGAGGGCGGGAACAACGAGGGCGGCAGCCTCGGCTAGGTCCGCATGACAGCCGCCGACCAAGCGATCGCGGAGGCACGGCACCACTTAGCCGGGGCGGTGCCGTACCGGCGCATTGCCGTACTCCTCTTTCTGGCACTTGCAGGGATCGCCCTGCGGTTCGCTGTCTTCGCCTGGATCAAAGGCGGCACCGACCCGACCGGTTATGTTCAGGCGCTCTGCGTCTGGGACTGCGGCTGGTACAGAACCATCGCCGAAGGCGGCTACGACCTCGCGCCGGGTGTCCGGCTTCGCCCGGGCGCCGCCAACTGGGCCTTCTTTCCGCTCTCGCCCGCCCTCGCGGCCCTGTTCGGCCGCGTGACCGGGCTGTCGGCCGAATGGGCCGGCTTCATCGTTTCGAACACGGCGGCAATCCTCGCTGCCCTGGCAGCGCGCCCACTGTTCGCCAGCGCACGGGCCTACTGGCTGTTCGCCACCGGCCTGCTCATCGGCCCCTTCTCCTTCCTGTTTTCCAGTCTGCACACCGAGGCGCTCTTCATCCTCCTGACGACGCTAGCCCTGCTGGCGCTCGATCGGTCGCGCTATGTGCTGGCTGGCCTGTTTGCCGCCCTCCTCTCGGCGACGCGTATCACCGGCGTGCTGATGGTCTTCGCGCTTCTGACCCGGGCCGTGGAGCAACACCTCACGGCTGGCGGGCGCTGGCGCGACCTGCCGCTCGCGCTACTGGGCAATCCGCGGTTGGTGCTGGGCGTCATGCTCGCCCCGGCGGGTCTGTTCGTCTACATCGCCTATCTCAGCTACCTCACCGGCGATGGATTTGCCTTCGCCCACATCCAGCGCGCCTGGGGGCGGGAGTTGGTCAGCCCGCTCGATACGATCAGCGCGCTGCTGACGCTGACCTGGCCGCTGACTCCGGCCGCCATGGTGACCGCGAGTTGGACAGTCGCGGCTCTGGTCGGCGCCGCCGCCTGCCTGTTGCTGGTGGTCCAGCGCCGGCTGCCCGCCGCGATCTTCTGCCTGCTCTGCGTCCTGGTCTCACTTTCGGCAGGCCCGACGTCGCTGGTTCGCTTTGTTGCCGGCTTGGCCCCTATCGGGTGGGCTATCTCCGATCTCGTGTCGCGCTGGAGGCCGGCTTGGCTGCTCGCCTTTCCGATCGTCATCATCCTCGACATCGTGCTGACGATCGGCTGGATGAACAGTTCGCTGTTCGTGATGTAGCCATGCGCCAGCGCCGCGACACCATTCTCTATAGCTTGGCCGCCCTGCTGCTTGCGGGGGAAGCCGCCATTCTCGCCATCGCGATGTCGCCCACCGTCGATCCGCTCTATCGCGCTTACTACATCGACAAATCCAGCGACTGCTTCCCCCTGCCCGTACGGGGCACCTATGCCCTTGGCGAACGCGTCTCGTTCGGAGCCGACGGCGGCGCACCGCGCGCGTCGCTCACCCGCTGCGGATGGCGCGATCCGGACACAGCGGGCTCCTGGTCAGACGGTGATCGATCCATGCTGCGCTTCGCCGTTGCGGCGCCGTCCGACCTACTGCTCGAACTCAACATGCGGCCCTATGTGGATCGCGACACCACCCGGCAGCGCGTGGAAGTCATCGTCAATGGCGCCTCGCTTGGCACGCTGGAGTTTGCAGGACGCTCAGCGACAAGGAGAGAGATCGCCATTCCGGCTGCCGTCATTGGAAGCTCCAGCTTCGTGGACATCACCTTGATCTATCCCGACGCAGAGAAGGTGTCGGGACCAGCCGGCACCGGCAGCCGCGTCTATGCCGTCTTTCTCTACGATCTGCGGCTCTCGACGCGGTCGAGCGCGGCACCGTCAGCAGCGGGGCCGCGCTCGTAAGCGCCGTGGGGGGCTGGCGGCGCTATTGCTTGGGCGTCGCCGCCTCGGTTTCCGGTACCAGCACCTTGGCCATGTCGATCAGCTGCATGAACTCGGCGCGATAGCCGTTCTCATCGGCGCCGCGGGCACCCTGGGCCAGCGTCCGGATGTCGTTCCAGCTCGTCTCGCCATAGTTCGAACCCTTGAGCTTCTGCCCGAAGGCGGCGACCGCTGCGGCGAAGCGGGAGTCGTCATCGGCCTGGGCCAGCTCGTTGACCGCGTCGGCCCTAGTGATCGGCTGCTCGACCAGCGTCGAGGTGTCGCCGTCCGGCAGCTTGTAGCGCAGCTTCAGGAAGCCGATCTCGTCGGTCGTCGGCATCATTGGCGTCGCTTCGACCGGCGGCGCTCCGGCCGTGCCGCCCGCTTCGTAGCGCAAGGGATCGTTGAGCTCGGCGCCCGAGCCGACCGGGGTGATCTCGTAGAGCGCGGTGACGGTAGTCCCCGCGCCGATCTCGCCGGCGTCGACCTTGTCGTTGTTGAAGTCCTCGCGGTTCAGCGCCCGGGTCTCGTAGCCGATCAGCCGGTACTCGCTGACCACCACCGGGTTGAACTCCACCTGGATCTTCACGTCCTTGGCGATGGTCTCGAGCGTGCCACCGGCGTCCTCGACCAGCACCTTCTGGGCTTCCTTGAAGCTGTCGATGTAGCTCGCATTGCCGTTGCCGTTCTGCGCCAGTGCCTGCATCGTATCGTCGCCGAGATTGCCCTGGCCGAAGCCGAGCACCGACAGGAACACCCCGCCGTCGCGCTTACTCTTGATGTAGGTCTTCAGGTCTTCCGGATCGTCTATCCCGACATTGAAATCGCCGTCGGTCGCGAGGATCACCCGGTTGACGCCGTTGGACACCTTGTTCTGCTCAGCCAGCCGGTAGGCCAGCTCGATACCTTCGGCGCCGGCGGTCGAGCCACCGGCCGAGAGGTTCTCCAGCGCGCCGAGGATCTTGGCTTTCTCCGTCGCCTTGGTCGGCTCCAGCACCACGCCGGCCGAACCGGCATAGGTGACGATCGAGATCGTGTCGTTTGCGCCGAGCTGGTCGACCAGTAGCGCGAACGCCCGCTTCAGCAGCGGCAGCTTGTCCGGCTCATCCATCGACCCCGAGGTGTCGATCAGGAACACCAGGTTCGACGGCTTGTCCTCGGTCACCGGGGCCACATAGCCCTTGATGCCGATCTGAACGATCTGCGTCTTGCCGTTCCACGGCGTCGGATAGACCGAGACGGTTGGCTTGAACGGCGTCGAGGCGTCGGTCGGGGCCGGGTAGTTGTAGTTGAAGTAGTTGATCAGCTCCTCGATCCGCACCGCATCGGGCTCCGGCACCCAGCCCTCGGTGAGCGAGCGCCGGACATACGAATAGGCGGCCGTGTCGACGTCGATCGAGAAGGTGGAAACCGGATCGGTCTTCACCACCTTCACCGGCGATTCCGTGAACTTGGTGAACTCGTCGCCGCTCGGCTCCGTCGGCGTGGCAATCGTCGCGTCGGCTGGCGCAGGTGCCGCGGCGAACGATTCCTCCTGCATCATGCCGGCAGACAGGGTCGGATTGGCCGCCTGCTGCTTGGGCGCAGCCATTCGCATCTCGGTCATCGGTGCGACCGGTGCCGTTGCATCGAGCGACATGCTGGCCTGCGGAGCGACCTCGTCGCGCATCTGCAGATCTGCCTCACCTTCCGGCGCGGCCGCCGCAAGGTTCGAAACGTTGCCATCGGCGCCGACAGTCGCAGGGGCTTCGGCCGTCGTGGTGGCCGTCGCGCCGCCGGCTGCTTCCTTCTTCAGCGCATCGACGCGGCCGATCTCCATCGGCGCGGGTTCGGGCTGCACCACCGGCTTGTCCGCATCGGTGGTGCTGACGGCCACCGGCGGCACGCCGATCGGGGTGATCGCGGTGGTGGTGTAGAGCTGGTAGCCGAGCGGCAACAGCAGCAGGGCGACTGCGGCGGTGCCGAGGCCGTAGGTGAGACGCGTATTCATGGTCCAAGTCCCTTTCGCATTGGCGAAGATGGACCTGAGACGCTGGGTGATGGGATTTCCTTGGGCAGCTTTCTTCTGGCTCGCCTGCTCCGCATCGAACGCCAGCATCGCGGCGTCGAGCGCGCGGCGGCGCGCCGCCCCTGAAGGAGCCGGGGTCTGCGCCTGCTGCAGCGCGTTGAGCTTTTCGTCGTCGTTCATGTGGTTGCTCATAGGAGCCCCCTCAGGGTCTTTTTTGCCTCGTGGACGTGCCATGAGACTGTCGCCTCCTTGCACCCCATGATCACGCCGGCTTCGGCGTGGCTCATCCCCTCCGCGTAAATCAGCAGCACCGCATCCCGTTGCTGTTCGGGAAGTCTGCGCACCGCATTCCACAACTCCCCAGAAGTCGCTGCGTCTTCCTGCTCAGGCAGGTATTCATCCGGCGCCACCTCGGCATAGCGATCGGCATTGCGCCCGCGCCGGCTCCGCGCCCGCTGCATGTCGCGCACCGCGTTGAGGGTCACGCGATAGAGCCAGCTGGTGAACGCCGAGCGCCCGTCGAAACTCCTGAGGATCGAGGCGAGCTTGACGCACACATCCTGCGCCACATCCTCGGCATCCGAAACCTTGCCGCACCATTTGCAGGCGGTGCGGAAGATGAAGTCGTAGTGCCGCTCCACCAACTCGCCAAATGCACGCCGATCGCCGCCGACCGCCCGCGCGATCAGCGTTTCGTCGGCTGTGGGGGCGTCGAGCACCCCGGTGTTCATGAATTCAGGCGTCAAGGATCGTAGCACCTGCGTGAGCTTTCCGTCGGCATTCTAGGGTGAGACGATGAACGCGGGCTGATCCTTGGGGTGAGGGTGAAGATTTTTCGCATGCAATGAGCGGAGGCGAGCCGAAGCGTCCGACAGCCCGTGGGCTTCGGAGGTTTCAAAGAACCTTCCCCTGATCGAGGAAGTGAAGCGGGACCGGCGAGGCGTTTGCCCCGTAGCGGTAGTCCGCAGATGAAAGAGGCTCACGCCTCGCCGGCCGGCCGGGGTTTTGGGCCTATGCCACCAGTGCCGGGGCGCATCCCCTGCCGCATCGCGGGAACGATGGCAGCTCAGTTGGCGGCCGGAATGCCAGCACCGCGTTTCCTTGCTCCCGCCCGGCTCATGCGTGCCAGGCTTCGTCCCTTGGGCTGCTCCGCATCGAGCGACCCTCGCGTGATAGCGGCTTGACCGGCGAACCGGTCCTTGCCGTGATGGTTTCCGCCTGAACTGCAGCGACCCGCAGCCCACCCGGTCTCCCCCGCACCAACCACTCGTCATGATCTCGCTTCGGTGCAGCGGACAGCGGA
>NZ_JBFUFI010000016.1:0-68897 GCF_056403495.1 Devosia sp. P2_G7 | reverse complement strand
AGCCGGGCGGGAGCAAGGAAACGCGGTGCTGGCATTCCGGCCGCCGACCGAGCTGCCATCGTTCCCGCGATGCGGCAGGGGATGCGCCCCGGCACTGGTGGCATAGGCCCAAAACCCCGGCCGGCCGGCGAGGCGTGAGCCTCATTCATCTGCGGACTGCCGCTACGGGGCAAACGCCTCGCCGGTCCCGCTTCGTCTGCTCCAAAACCGACGGCGCGGGCCGGTCGGAGGCCTCATCATGCCTGCTTCCTGAACGCCGGATGAATCGCGCGTGACGTTTTTGCAACAGCAACTTTGAATCCCGTTCACCGCGCATCGGGATCAACGTTTTGCTGAGGAACCCCGCCACAATGTGACCCTAAAAGAAGCAGAGGACAAAACTCGGACGGGCTGCACGAATGTGGAAGCCATTAGCTTTCACACCGAACCATTCGTGCGCTTCCCGCCCTTGTGCCTTGTCAGGCCGAACCCCATAAACGGCGCCTTCTGAGGGGCGCCGGACAACACCGGCCGGACAAGCAGGACGAAGAAATGACATCGAACTACGTCGACAAATCGCGTCTTCCCAGCAGGCATGTGACCGAAGGCCCGGAGCGCGCTCCGCACCGGTCCTATCTCTACGCCATGGGCTTGACCAGCGAGCAGATCCACCAGCCGCTCATCGGCGTGGCGACGGCGTGGAACGAGGCGGCTCCCTGCAATATTTCGCTCGGCCGCCAGGCGCAGGCCGTCAAGAAGGGCGTTGCCGCCAATCACGGCACCCCGCGCGAATTCACCACCATCACCGTCACCGACGGCATCGCCATGGGCCATGCCGGCATGAAGTCCTCGCTGGCCTCCCGCGACGTCATCGCCGACTCGGTCGAGCTCACCATGCGCGGCCATTCCTATGACGCGCTGGTTGCGATGGCAGGCTGCGACAAGTCGCTGCCCGGCATGATGATGGCGATGATCCGCCTCAACGTGCCGTCGATCTTCATCTATGGCGGCTCCATCCTCCCGGGCCGCTTCCGCGGCCGCGATGTCGTCGTGCAGGACCTGTTCGAGGCCGTCGGCCTCCACTCGGTCGGCAAGATGGACGACGAGACTCTCGACGAGCTCGAGCGCGTTGCCTGCCCGTCGGCCGGCTCCTGCGGCGGCCAGTACACGGCCAACACCATGGCCATGGTGGCCGAAGCCATCGGCCTCGCGCTGCCCTATAGCTGTGGCGCCCCGGCGCCTTACGAAATCCGTGACGCGCTCTGCGCCAAGGCCGGCGAGCAGGTGATGGAGCTGCTCAAAGTGCAGCTCCGCCCGCGCGACATCGTTACCCGCAAGGCGTTCGAGAACGCCGCGATGACCGTCGCCGCCACTGGTGGCTCGACCAATGCTGCGCTGCACCTGCCGGCGATGGCGCATGAGGCGGGCATCGACTTCGACCTGTTCGACGTCGGCGAGATCTTCAAGAAGACCCCGTATATCGGCGACTTGAAGCCGGGTGGGAAGTATGTCGCCAAGGACCTGTTCGAGGCCGGCGGCATCCCGCTGGTGATGAAGGCGCTGCTCGAGGGCGGTTTTCTCCACGGCGACTGCATGACCGTCACCGGCAAGACCGTCGCCGAGAACCTCGAGAAGGTGAAGTTCAACACCGAGCAGGACGTCATCCGCTCGACCTCGAACCCGATCTCGCCCACCGGCGGTGTCGTGGCGCTGCGTGGCAATCTGGCACCAGACGGCGCCATCGTTAAGGTTGCTGGCCTCAAGAACTTGCGTTTCGTCGGCCCGGCGCGCGTATTCGACAACGAAGAGGCGTGCTTCGAGGCGGTTGAGAAGCGGACCTACAAGGAAGGCGACGTGCTCGTCATCCGCTACGAAGGCCCCAAGGGCGGCCCCGGCATGCGCGAGATGCTGTCGACCACGGCTGCGCTCTACGGCCAGGGCATGGGCGACAAGGTTGCGCTCATCACCGACGGCCGCTTCTCGGGTGCCACCCGCGGCTTCTGCATCGGCCATGTCGGCCCCGAAGCTGCCATCGGCGGCCCGATCGCCCACATTCAGGACGGCGACATCATCACCCTCGACGCCACGACCGGCGAGATTTCGGTCAACGTGTCCGACGAAGAGTTTGCCCGGCGCTCGAAGAGCTGGGCCCCGCGCGAGACCGAGTATGGCTCGGGCGCAATCTGGAAGTATGCCCAGCTGGTGGGACCGGCGCGTTACGGCGCGCTGACCAACCCCGGCGCCAAGGGCGAGAAGGAGCAGTATGCGGACATTTAGGGCAGGAGCCCTTGTCTCCGTTGCGTTTTGGGCTGCGCTCGCGATTGCGGGCGTAGTCACCCCGGCCGCCGCTCAGGTGAGCGGCGTGCTGCCGTCCATGCCGGCTGCGCCGGAGACGGCTGCCGATGCGGCGCTCGCCATGGCCAACCAGCTCGATGGCGCCGGCGGCGGCATCTCTAGCGCCGACCTGGTCGCTGCGCTGGAGGATGCGGCGCTCGCGGGCCAGCCGATGGCTTTGTTCCAGCTCGGCCTGATGTACGAGAGCGGCGAGGGCGTCGCCAAGGACCCGGTCAAGGCCTTCGGCTATTTCAGCCAGATCGCCGACGAGCACGCCGATACCGCCCCCAAGGGCGTCGAGGCCGATATCGTCGCGCAGTCGTTCCTCAAGATCGGCGAGTACTATCGCACCGGCCTGCCGGAAGCCGGTATTCCCAAGAACGAAGCCTATTCCAACAAGCTGATCATGCACGCCGCGTCCTACTTCGGCGACGCCGATGCGCAGTACAAGGTGGGCGAACTCTATCTCGATGACGCCGAACTCGGCGACAGCCCGCTCCAGAGCGCCCGCTGGCTCAACCTCGCGGCCCGCAAGGGCCATGCCGGGGCCCAGGCCAAGCTTGGCAGCATGCTGTTCAACGGGCAGGGGATCGAAGCCGATCCGATCGAAGGCCTGATGTGGCTCACCGTCGCCTCGCGCCGTGCCGCCGGGACCGCCGACGACGGCTGGATCCACGACCTGCTCACCAACGCGATGTCCGTAGCTACCCCCGAGCAGCGCAAGCAAGCCGTCGAACTCGCCGATTCGCTCGGCACCCGCTTCGGCGGACTCTGACAGCCGCGTTCAGGATCAATTCAGCCGCACTGGTGCAACCATCGGGCCATTCTCCCGTTGGATTTCCATCATGCGCCTGCCGATCATTCTCGCTCTCATCGTCGTCATCACGCTCCCCAAGGATGTCCGCGGGTTCGTCAACGACGTCTCGGACCAGGCCCGCATCGCAACGGCCTCGATCGCGCATTTCCTCGATCGCGACGACACCGTTCAGGTGGCCGACGCCAGCAATGTGCTGAAAGCCAAGAACACGGCCGGCAATATCCGCTAGAACGCGAAATCACCCTCGACCGGCACGTGGTCGCTCGGCTTGTCCATGCCGCGCACTTCCCGGTGCACGATCACGTCGTTGAGCCGATCCGCCGCCTGTGGTGACAGCAGCAGGTGGTCGATCCGTATCCCGTCATCGCGATCCCACCCGAAAGTCTTGAAGTCCCAGAACGTGTAGGACGGCTCATCGGTCACCGCCCGTACCGCATCGGTGAGCCCCAGGTTCAGCAGCGCCCGCCACTTCTCGGCGCTCTCCGGCCTGAACAGCGCGTCCCCCACCCACTGCTTCGGATTCTTCGCATCCACAGCCGCCGGGATGATGTTGTAATCGCCTAGCAATATGAACGGCTCTTCCAAAGCCAGCCTACCCTCGACGAACGTGTGCAGCCGGTCCATCCAGCTCAGCTTGTAGGTGAACTTGTCGGTGCCCACCGGATTTCCGTTCGGCAGGTAGATGCCGCACACCCGCACCACACCGCCTTCGACCGAGAATACTCCCTCGATCAGCCGCGATTGCTCGTCGCTATCGTCACCGGGTAATCCCCGCGTCACTTCGTCGAACTTATGCTTGGACAGGATCGCGACGCCGTTCCAGCTCTTCTGGCCGTGCGTCTCGACATTGTAGCCGAGGGCCTCGATCTCCATGCGCGGGAACGCATCATCGACCGACTTGATCTCCTGCAGGCACACGATGTCGGGCGAGACATCCTCCAGCCACTTGAGCAGCAGTCCCTGCCGGGCTTTGACGCCGTTGATGTTCCAGGTGGCGATGCGCATGCGGCCGACTCCAGTTGCGCGGAGCAGCCTACTGGCCGCCCGTCCTGCCGTAAACCGCGTCGCGGATGTCGAACCGGTACTGGCCGCTGCAGCCCTCATAGGGCGTATTGGTCATCGACAGGATGGTGATGCCGCTGGCCGGATCGACCGTCCACTCGTGGCCGTAGACCCCGCCCCAGCGCAGCGTACCTCGCGCCACCGGGCTGTTTGCCGCGACCGGATCGTCGACGATCGCCGACAGGAAGCCGAAGCGCTGGCCCGCATCCTGCGGCCGGCGCGGCAGGTCGCCGATCTGGTTCTGCGCCGCCATCTCGACGGTTTCGGTCCGCAGCACATCGCCGCCGCCGGCGCGGATGGTCTCGAAGAAGGTCATCAGGTCATCGGCCGAGCCGACCATGCCGGCGCCGCCGGATTGAAATGCCTTCCTGTTGAAAATGCGCGAGGGCGAAAAGTCCGTCCGTTCGCCCAGCGGATTAATCAGCACATCCGGGTCGCCCATCCGTCGCAGTCCCGGCGGGCCATCCGCATAGGGCACTGCCAGCCGGCTCTGGTCGCCGACGGAGAACCCGGTGTCCTTCATCCCGAGTGGCCCGACGATGTAGTGCTCCACTGCCTCACCCAGTGTGCCGCCGTGGATCTTGGCGACGATGGCGCCCAGCACGTCGATATTGACGCCATACTCCCAGCCGGTGCCCGGCTCGAACAGCAGCGGCTCCTGCGCAATCAGCGTCAGGTTGGCCTCGTGGTCGAGTTCGGTCTGCTGCAGCCCCGTGGTAATTGCCGGGTTGCTGAAGCCATAGCCCAACCCCGAGGAATGGCTCAGCAGGTGCCGGATCAGGATGCGCGCCTCGCCGCCGTCCTTCAGCTTCGGCCGGAAGTAGGGGAGGTGATCGCTGACTGCGTTGTCGAGCCCGATCAGCCGGCGCTCGATCATTGCCAGTGCCGTCGCCGCGACGATCGGCTTGGTCACCGAGGCCAGCCGGAAGATCGCGTCGCGCCGCATCGGCACCCTGGCCTCCCGGTCAAACCAGCCCGCCGCCCGTGCGTAGACCAACTCGCCGTGCCGCTTTACCAGCGTCACCGATCCGACGATCTTCTCATTCGCGATTGCGCCGTCGACAACAGCGTCGATCCGCCCAGCCAAGTCCATTTGCCTACTCCGGTCTCACGCGGGCCTTCGCCCAATTCCAACGTCCGTTCGACGCTCAGGGATCGCTACCTAGGCGTACACGGCCTGCAATATGTCGTCGCGGAACTTGCCGTCCGATCCCTCGAGCCCGGTATTGCTCATGGAAACGACCGACAGCCCCGCACTGGGGTCGATGAACCAGTTATGCCCGTAGATGCCGCCCCAGCGCACTGTGCCGCGCGGCGCCGGCGAGCCCGCCGCGACCGGATCGTCGAGCCAGGCGCCGAACAGGGAGAACTGCCAACCCGGCGATCCGGCCTGACTCAATTGTGGGGTCTGATTGGCAAGGCCGAGCGCCACCGTTTCGGGCCGCAGGATCGACCCACCGCCGACACGCAGTGCTTCCAGCAACCGCATGAAATCAGGGCCGCTGCCGGCCGCTCCGCCACCGCCCGACTGAAAGGCCGCACTATCGAAGATCCGATCCGGATCGTAGGTTACGGCGCTGCCCCAGGGAGTAGGGATGGTGTGTACCGACACCATCCGGTCGGGGCCATCAGCCCCATCGGCATATGGGGCTGCGAGCCGGGAGAGCTCGGGGACGCTGAAGCCGGTGTCGTTCATGCCCAGCGGCCCGGTGACGTACCGGCCGATGGCGTCTTCGAGCCGTCCGCCGACAAGCCGCCCGGCCACGTGGCCGAGGACGTCGATGGAGGGCCCGTAAGTCCAGCCAGTCCCGGGCGCGAAAAGCAGCGGCAGTGCACCGATCCGCGCGATGATCGCGTCGTCGCCGAGGCGCCAGCGATTCACGGCCGCAGCCTGTTCCTCTGGCGTGAGGATCGAAGCGGTGGAGAGGCCGGACGTGTGCGTGAGCAACTGCCGGATGGTGATGGTCGGCGCGGCGCCATCGGGCAGGCGCGGGCGAAACTCGGGAAGGTAGTCGGTGATCGCGGAGTCGAGCCCGAGCTTCCCCGCGTCGACCAATGCGAGGATCGTTGCGGCGACGATCGGCTTGGTGAGCGAGGACAGCCTGAAGATCGCGTCGGGGACCATCGGCCGCCCGGCCTCGCGATCGGCCAGGCCATGGGCACCTTCGTAAAGGAGCTCGCCATGCTTGCCGACGAGGACAACTGCGCCGACGATGCGTTTTTCATCGATCGCGCGACCGACCACCGCGTCGACTCGTGCAGCCAAATCCACAGTCCGCCTCCCAAATCCGGGCGGACGCTAGCGAGCCGAAGCTATCGAGGCAAGGCCGACAATGGTTCAGGCGAGTGGGATCAGGCGACAGCGAAGCTCGTACCGCAGCCGCAGCCGGCGACAGCATTCGGGTTCTTGATCTGGAAGCTCTGGCCGATCAGATCGTCGACATAGTCGATCTCGGCGCCGCCCATGAACTCGAGGCTCAAGGAATCGATCAGCACTGTGGCGCTATCCTTGGCTAGCACCAGGTCGTCGTTCGCCGGCGTTTCCTTCACCAGCTTGTACTCGTACTGGAAGCCGGAACAGCCACCACCCGCCACTGCGATGCGCAGCACCGTGCCCTCGCCTTGCTTGGCGAGGATGCGGCCGATCTTCTTGGCGGCGCGGTCTGTCAAAATGACATTGTTCGGTGCTAGAGCAGCTTCGGACATCAGGTACCTTTCGGCCGCCCATCGAGGGCAGCGCTGGAGGCTAAATCTAATATCGTTAGGCGACGATGAAAAGGGTCTTGGCCGCATTATGGGTGAACGCGCCGCCTATGCCTCCGATCCCTCGCAGAGCCGCGGCCGGCTTTTCGCGCCCAGCGCCAGCCCGACGCGCTCGGAATTCCAGCGCGATCGCGACCGTATCGTCCACTCCGCCGCCTTCCGCCGCCTGCAGCACAAGACGCAGGTGTTCCTGCACCACGAGGGCCTGCATTACCGCACCCGCCTGACCCACACGCTGGAGGTCAGCCAGATGGCCCGCTCCATCGCCCGGGCCCTGGCGCTGGACGAGGATCTCGCCGAGGCCGTGGCACTGGCGCACGATCTCGGCCACACCCCGTTCGGCCACGCCGGCGAGCGCGTGCTCGACGACAAGATGGCCGAATGGGGCGGGTTCGATCACAACATGCAGGCGATCCGGGTCGTCACCCGGCTCGAGAACCGCTACGCCGAGCATGACGGGCTGAACCTCAGCTGGGAGGCGCTCGAGGGCATCCTCAAGCACAACGGCCCGCTCACCAACCGCGACGGCCGCGCGCTGCACGCCGGCAAACCGCTGCCGCAGGGGCTCAATGACATCCCGGCCAGTGCCGACCTGATGACCTGGAGCCATGCGAGCCTCGAGGCCCAGGCCGCCGCCATCGCCGACGACATCGCCTACAACTCGCACGATATCGATGATGCGCTGCGCGCCGGCCTGATCCGGCTGCCGGACCTTGTGGACGTGCCACTGGTCGGCCCGCTGGTCCGCGAAGTGCTGGAGCGCTGGCCGGATATCGAGCGCAGCCGGCAGGCGCACGAGGTACAGCGTCGGCTCATCACCGTGCAGATCGAGGACGTCATCGCCGAGAGCGGCCGCGCCATTGCCGAGGTAGCGCCGCAGTCGGCCGACGACGTCCGCAACGCCGGGCGGACGCTGATCCGTTTCTCGCCGCCGGTAGCGGCGGCCGAGCAGGCGCTGAAGCGCTTCCTGTTCGAACGCGTCTATCGCAGCGACGAGGTGATGGGCCCGGTCCGCCACAGCCAGACCGTGGTCTCTATGCTGTTCGACCACTACCTCGTTACCGGCGACATGCCCGGCCGCTGGGGCGAGGCAGCCCGTCACGCGCCGGATCGCGCCGCTCGTGCTCGCATCGTTGCCGACTTCATCGCCGGCATGACTGACCCTTACGCGCTCGAGCAGCATGCCCGCCGGTTTGACGGTCAAAGCCACATAGGGTAGGGGCTCAGTCCCTTCCAAAGGTACTGCCATGAACGTCTTCGCGTTGTTTGCCACCCGTGTCGCTGACGCCCTAACGGGGCTCTATCCCTCGATCACCGAGGAAGCCTTGTCGCGCATCGTGGTCGAGCCCCCGCGAGATGCCGCGCATGGCGACCTCTCGACCAACGCCGCAATGGTGGTGGCAAAGCCGCTCGGCAAGAACCCGCGCGACGTGGCGACGGCGCTCGCCGAGCACTTCAAGGCCGACAAGGATGTGACTTCGGTGGAGGTCGCCGGCCCCGGCTTCATCAACTTCCGGCTCGCGACCCCGGTCTGGCACGACGTGCTGAAGTCGATCGCCACGCAGGGCGGCGACTTCGGCCGCTCCAATGTCGGCGGCGGCGAGCGGGTCAACGTCGAATACGTCTCGGCCAACCCGACCGGCCCGATGCATGTCGGCCATACACGCGGCGCCGTGTTCGGCGACGCACTGGCCTCGCTGATGGCCTATTCCGGCTTCGACGTGACCCGCGAGTACTACATCAACGACGCCGGCAGCCAGATCGATACCCTGGCCAAGTCCACTATGCTCCGCTACCGCGAGGCGCTCGGCGAAACCATCGACATCCCATCCGGTTTCTATCCCGGCGATTACCTAATCCCGGTCGGGCAGGCGCTGAAGACCGAGTTCGGCGATGCGCTGCTGCAGAAGCCGGAACCCGAGGCGCTGGCGATCGCCAAGGATCGCGTCCTTGCCGCGATGATGGACCTCATCCGGGCCGACCTCGCCCAGCTCAACATCCACCACGACGTGTTCTTCTCGGAGCGCCAGCTGCACGGGCAGGGTGGCGACATCGACACCACCCTCGATTGGCTGCGGGCCGAGGACATGATCTACCAGGGCCGGCTCGAGCCGCCCAAGGGCAAGACCCCCGAGGACTGGGAAGATCGCGAGCAGACGCTGTTCCGCGCCACTAACTATGGCGACGACGTCGATCGCCCGCTGGTCAAGTCGAACGGCGCCTACACCTACTTCGCCGCTGATATCGCCTACCATCGGAACAAGTACCTGCGCGGCTTCAACCACATGGTCAACGTGCTGGGCGCCGATCACTCAGGCTACGTCTCGCGGCTGAAGGCGGCCGTGAAGGCCGTCTCGCATGGCGAAGCCGATATCGACGTGCGCATCTGCCAGCTGGTCCGGCTGATGAAGAACGGCGAGCCGTTCAAGATGTCGAAGCGTTCCGGCGACCTCGTCCTGCTCTCCGACGTGGTCGAGGAAGTCGGCTCCGACGCCACCCGCTTCATGCTGCTCTACCGGCGGAACGATGCGGCGATGGATTTCGATTTCGCCGTCGTCAAGGAACAGACCCGCGACAACCCGGTGTTCTACGTCCAGTACGCTCACGCCCGGACGTACTCGGTGTTCCGCAAGGTCGCCGATGAGATGCCGGCCCTCGACGCTTCTGCCCAGGCGCTGTCGAAAGCCGATATTTCGCTGCTTTCTTCCGAGGCTGATCTTGAGCTGATCAAGGCCCTGGCGCAGTGGCCACGCATCGTTGCTTCGGCCGCAAGTGCACATGAGCCGCACCGTGTAGCGTTCTACCTCTATGAACTTGCGGCGGCGTTCCACGGCTTCTGGGCGAAGGGCAATCAAGATGTTGCCTTACGTTTTGTTAACGCCGATGATTCAATGCTGACCTCAGCCCGACTCGCCCTTGTCGGTGCTGTGCGTCAGGTGCTCGTTAACGGCTTGACCCTGCTTGGTGTTAGTGCCCCGGAGGAGCTTTCATAATTCCGGCGCATTGGTTGCTAGAGTGGCCGGCTTGCTCGGCGGGGGTCAGGGCGAGCACCGAGACCACTAGTTTAGGGGGCGCTGCTTTCAATGACAGCGAGACCGCAGCAGATGCCTGATGGCCAGGATAAATCCGACGACCTGATCGCCGAGCTCGCCAAACTTATGGCGAACAACGCCCAGGGCGCCGAGCCCGAGGCCAAGCCAGCGCCCAAGCTCGTCACCCTCAACGAGACGCCCAGGCCTGAAGGGCAGGGGCCGGCTCCGCTGGTGCGCATCCCGGGAATGGACGCACCCGCCGCCCCCTCGGTTCAGGCCACAAGTGCACCCGTGCCGCCTCCGTCCGATCGTCCCGCTCCGATTGCGCCCGGTGTGCTGCGCATACCCGGCATGGATCAGCCGGTCGCCGCTGCCCCCGCTCCGGCGGTGACGGCCCCTGCGCCCCAGAGTGAGACCAAGCCTGCCGCATCGTTCGATTTCGGCACGCTGCCTGCTGCGTCCACCACCTTCAAGCCCGAGCCGATGTCCAACTGGCAGGATCGCGAGATTCCCAAGCCGCCGGTTTCGGTTCGTCCCGCCGCCATCGAGACCCCGGTGCCGGTGCGTCCGGTTGCCGTCGAAACTCCACCGGTCATGCGTCCCGCCGCGGAAGCTCGCCCTTTGGTCGAAGCGCCGCTCGCCGACCCCATGGCCGAACTCGAAGCCGACCTGAAGCCCGTCGCTGTCGAGCCTGAAGTGAAGGCCCCGGCGCCCCGCACGGAGCCCACCTTCTCCGCTCCACGTCCGGCGCCCCAGCCTGTCGTGGCTCCGGTTCCGGCGCCTCCCATGGTGGCCGCCGCCAAGGCGTCTTCGCCGGACGACAGCTTCGATTTCGATTTCGGCTTCGGTTCCGCGCCTCCGGCGCCCATCGCTCCGCCCGATGCCCGCCCGCAGCCCAAGCCTGCGGCGCCCCCTGCCGCTCCCGCGGCCTCGTCGGTCGATCCGATCGCCGACCTGATCGCGATGGAACTTGATTCCGCCGAGGCCGAAGGGTCTGCAGAGGCCGAGGTCGAGCATCGTCCCGCCCCGGCGCAGCCTGCGCCGCGCAGCTTTCCGCTACCGGGTGCCGTTCCTGCGCCGCGTCCGGCCGGCAGTGCGCCTGCCAGCAGCGTCCAGTTCCGTGCCCCTGTTGCACCGCAGCCGGCCCCGCCGACACCCCGCGCGGAAGATCGCTTCGGCGTCGCGCCGGTCTTCGGGCCGACCAGCAAGGTGCAAGCCTCTCGGCCGCCCCAGCCGCCTGCTGAGCGCGACCCGATGGATGAGATCGAGAGCCTGATCGGCGAAGCGGTCCGCGTCGAGCTGACCAGCGATCGGCCGGCTATGCCGGCGCCCGCTCCGGCACCCCAGGCCGCTCCGGTCGTCCCGCCGCTCACCACCGGTTTTGCGCCGCGCCGGGCTGCGCTCAAGGATACCGAGCCGCAGGTTCCGTCGGCCGAAGCCGCCATTCTTGCCGCGGCGGCAGCCAGCGGTGCGGAAGTCGGTCGTATCGACGGCATGGCGGCCGAGCAGAGCCCCTACAAGCGCCCCAAGTCCAAGCCCGAGCGCCGTTCCAGCGGTATGCGCCAGTATGTCGGCATGGCCGTCGCCGGCACGCTCCTGCTTGCCGCGGGCTTCGGCCTCTACTGGGTGCTCGGCATGGGCCGCGGCACCGATGCCGATGCGCCGGTGCTGCAGGCCGACGCCACGCCAGTCAAGGAAACACCACCTCCCGCCGCAAGCTCCCCGACTCAGCAGGGCTCGGTGGTATTCAACGAGCTTGATGGCACCGAAAATCCCGCCGACGAGCAACTCGTCTCGCGTGACGACAGCGCCGAGACCAGCGTTGCGGACGTGGCCCGCACCGTTGGTGAAGGCGACGATGCCGCCAGTGAAAGCGAACTCGCCAACCGCAAGGTTCGCACCGTGACGGTCCGCCCGGACGGCACCATCGTCTCGGGTGACGAAGCCGTCGCCGGCAACGAGGAACTGCCGGTCGACCGGCCAGCCGTGCCCGATCTGCCCGGTGCCGACGTGCAGCCGTCCGAGCTTCTCGCCGCTGTTCCCGATGCTGCCGCCGATCCGATCGGTGCAGCCATCACCACTGATCCCGAACCGGCGGCCGACGCTACCCAGCTTTCGGCCCTCGCCGAGACAGGGCCGGCGCCCACGATCGATCCGAGCATCGTTGCTCCGGTTCCGGTCGCGCGCCCGGCGGATCGCTCGGTTCTGGGCGGCGGTTCCAATCAAACCGTAGCGGCGGTCGAACCGACCCAGGCAGTGGATCTGGGCGTTGAGGCCCCCGCGGCGCGGGCCCCTGCACCCGCGGCAAGCGGCAGCGGCCCTTACGTGCAGCTCAGCTCGCAGCCCACCGAGGGCGACGCGCAATCGTCGCTCCGCACCACCCAGAACCGCCTCGCGGGTCTCTTGGCAGGGCGCAGCTTGGCAGTGCGCCAGGTCAACCTTGGTGCCAAGGGCACGTGGTATCGCGTCGTGCTGCCGGTGGATTCGTTCCAGGAAGCCACCCAGACCTGCGCCAGCCTCAAGGCAAATGGCGTGGATTGCGTGCCGATCGGCGGTTGATCGGCACCCGCAATTCCTTGACGCCCGTCTCGGTTCGGGACCAAGCTCGCACGAGCTGAGCGGGCAGGCGACTTCATGAGCGACACATCCACGGACTGGTTCGCGACGCCGGACGCGCCGCGCGACGAAGTGATGTATGTCGACGTCGTCGGCTACGAAGGCCCGCTCGACCTGCTGCTCGACCTCGCCCGCCGGCAGAAGGTCGACCTTTCCCATATCTCGATCCTGGCGCTCGCCGAACAGTATCTGAGCTTCATCGAGACGGTGCGCGAGAAGCGCATCGAAATCGCCGCCGACTATCTCGTGATGGCTGCCTGGCTCGCCTACCTCAAGAGCCGCCTGATGGTGCCGCAGGCGCCCAGCGACGACGAACCCTCCGGCGAGATGATGGCGGCGCTGCTGCAGTTCCGCCTGAAGCGGCTGGAGGCGATGCGGAAGTCCGCTATGCAGTTGATCAACCGCCCGCGCCTCGGCCGGCAAGTGCATGCGCGCGGTCAGCCTGAGCCGGTGCTGGTGGAGCGCCGCAACCTCTGGGAAGCCTCGCTCTACGAGCTGTTGAAGGCCTACGCCACCGGTCGCGAGCGCAACGTGCCGCAGGATTACCACCTGTTCGAGCGCAGCGTCTGGTCGCTACAGGAAGCGCGCGAGATATTGACGCGGCTGATCGGCGAAAGCATGGACTGGGTGCCGCTCGACGCCTATCTGGACCAGTACCTGAGCAATCCCGAGCAGAGGAAGACCGCCACAGCCTCGAGCTTTGCCTCAAGCCTTGAACTTGCCCGGCAGGGGCAAATAGAACTGCGCCAGACCCTGACCTTCGGCCCGCTGTTCATGCGCCGCAAGGTCGATGGAAAGAAGCCTGAATGACCGACGAAGCGCCGGACGACCAGTTCGACGAACATGGCGAGATCGCCGAGCGCAACCTCAGGGTGCTCGAAGCGATCCTGTTCGCCTCCGCCGAACCGCTGTCTCCAGCCGACATAGCGCCATATCTCGGTGACGGTGCCGACGTGCCGGTCCTGCTTGAGAGGTTGGCGCAGCGCTATATCGGCCATGGCGTGCAACTGGTCCGCCGCGGCGACAAATGGGCTTTCCGCACCGCAGACGACTTGTCATTCCTGCTCCGCCGCGAAGAGACCGAAAGCCGCCAGCTTTCCCGCGCGGCGCTGGAAACCCTCGCCATCATCGCCTATCACCAGCCCGCCACTCGGGCCGAGGTCGAGGAAGTGCGGGGCGTCGCCAGTGGCGGCGGCACCTTCGATGTGCTGATGCAGACCGGCTGGGTGCGCATGCGCGGCCGCCGGCGCACGCCGGGCCGTCCCGTCACCTATGGCACTACCGAGGCCTTCCTCGATCACTTTGGCCTCGAAAGCCTCGGCGATCTGCCTGGCCTCGAGGAACTGAAGGGCTCCGGCCTGCTGTCGAGCCGCCTGCCGCCCGCCTTCCAGGTGCCGCTGCCCTTCGATGGGCCGCTGCGCGACGACGAGGACCCGTTGGAGCCCGACGACCGGGGCGAGAGCGACGGCGTTCAATGACCGACAGCCCGGAACTAGAAGACTGGGGCCCGCGCGGCACTGCCGGCGTCGCCTTCGCCGCGGCACTTCGTTTCGACGCCGTGGATGTCACCCTCGGCGGCCGGCCGGTGCTGCAAAACTTCTCGCTGGCTTTGGTGCCAGGCGAGATCGTCTGCCTGCTCGGCGAGAGCGGCTCAGGCAAATCCACCATCCTCCGCGTCGCCGCCGGCATCCAGCGGATCGACGGCGGCACGGTGAAGATCAACGACCAGATCGTCTCCGGCCCCGGCGTCCATGCCAAGCCCGATCGGCGCGGCATCGGCCTGATGTTCCAGGACTTTGCGCTGTTCCCGCACCTGACGCTGCTGCAGAACGTCACCTTCGGGTTGCGCAAGCTCGGCCGCGTTGCAGCTCTGAACCAGGCCCGGCAGGCTCTGAAGCGCGTTGGCCTTGATGACCGCGAGGCGGACTATCCCCATCGCCTGTCTGGCGGCCAGCAGCAGCGCCTGGCGCTCGCTCGCTCGATTGCCCCGCGGCCGGGCATCCTGATGCTGGACGAGCCGTTCTCGAGCCTCGATGCGCGCCTGCGCGAGACGGTACGCAGCGAGACCCTCGCCGTGCTGCGCGAGACTCATGCCACCACCATCATCGTCACGCACGATCCCGAGGAGGCGATGTTGCTCGGCGATCGCATCGCGCTGCTCCGCCACGGCAAGCTGGCGCAGATCGATACCGCCTCCGCAATCTACAATCGCCCGGTCGACTTGAACGCCGCCCGCTTCTTTTCGCCGCTGAGCGAGATCGAGGCACGGGTGCAGTCTGGCAGGGTGGAGACGCCGCTCGGTCCGGTCCCGGCCCCAAAGCATGCCGATGGCACTGCCGTGACGGTGGCCATCCGGCCCATCGGCTCCCTCGACGTGGCGACGGAAGGCCCCGGGATTCCGGGGCGTGTCCTGGCCAAGCGCGACGCCATCGGCATCGACCTCTGCGAGGTCAGCGTCACCGGTCTCGACCGCCCCATCCAGATCCGCCGCCGCGCCGATCGTAACCTTGTCGTGGGTTCGGACGTATTCCTGACCCTCAACCCGGAACACGTCCTTGTGTTCGCCAAGGATTGAACCTATTTCTCTGCGCTAGTGTAAGCGTAGAGCATTCTTTCGGAGACCATCCATGCACGCGCCAGGGATTTGGGGCATCATCGTCGTCGCCATCGTGGTGATCCTGCTGTTCGGACGCGGCAAGATCGCCGGGCTGATGGGCGAAGTCGCCTCCGGCATCAAGTCCTTCCAGAAGGGCATGCGCGACGAAGAGCAGAAGCCTGCTGCGCAGATCGACGCTTCGACCACGGTCGAACCTGCCCGCGAGACCGAGAAGGCCAAGGACGCCTGATCGTCTGACGGCCGCTCCCAGGAGCCAACCATATGCTCGGCGTCGGCTGGACCGAAATGCTTGTGATCGGGGTCGTGGCCCTGATCGTCATCGGTCCCAAAGAGCTTCCCGCTCTCATGCACAGGGTCGGCAAGTTCGCCGGCACTATCCGGCGCATGGGCGCCGATTTTCAGCGTGAGCTGAACAAGACCACTGGTCTCAACGAGATCGCCAATCTTCGCCAGTCGGTGACGCAGCCGCTGAAGGCCACGGCCGACGCGATCCGCAAGGAATTCAACGCGACGACGGCAACCGGTGAGGTAAAGCCCTCGGGCGTCATCAAGCCGGCCGACCCCAAGGTCGAGAGCGTCGTCGACGAGATCAAGGCTGCAGCCGGCATCACTGCACCCGCCGCTAGCCCAGTCATGACCCCGATCGCCCCTCCCGCCGTAGTCGCCAAGACCCCGGTCAAGGCCGCCCGCGCCCCGCGCGTCAAGGCGCCGACGGAGAGCAAGGTCGCCACCGCCGACATCGCCCCGGCTAAGAAGGCTGCGCGCAAGGCCGCGAAGCCAATCGACTCGCCCGCACCCGTCGAGGCCATCGCTCCGGTGAAGTCAGCGCCTGCAAAGAAGGCCACCGTCAAAGCCGCTGCTCCGGTGACGAAGGCTCAAAGCGTCGCGGCCAAGCCTGCTGCCAAGACCGCTGCCAAACCTGCGGCTAAGGCGGTGGCCAAGCCTGCCGCTGCTGAGAAGCCTGCGACCAAGCCCGCCACCAAGAAGCCGGCTGTTGCCGCCAAGAAGCCGTGACCATGGCCGAACAGACCAAGCTAGCAGCGCCCAAAGACGCGCCCAAGACCGATGAGGACGAACTCGCCGGTAGCGAAGCGCCGCTGCTTGATCATCTCGTCGAACTGCGCAAGCGCCTGATCCGCTCGCTGCTGGTCATCTTCGGCCTGCTCATTGTCTTCTTCTTTTTCTCGCAGACCATCCTCGAGGTTCTGATCGAGCCGTATCGCGCGGCCTACCTCGCGGTGATTCCGCATGGCGCGCAGTCGGTAATTCCGGATGACTTCCGGCTAATCTACACCGCACCGCAGGAGCTGTTCTTCACCCAGCTCAACGTTGCGTTCTTCGCCGCCATTTTCGTGGGTTTCCCGTACCTCGCGATCGAGGTTTACGGCTTTGTCGCGCCAGGGCTCTACAAGAAGGAGCGGCGCGCCTTCCTGCCATACCTGGTCGCGACGCCGGTCTTCTTCTTCATGGGCGGGCTGCTGGTCTATTTCGCCGTGCTGCCTATGGCGATGCGCTTCTTCCTCTCGATGCAGACCCAGGACATCGAGATGCTCGTGCAGGTCAGCGAGTACCTCGGCCTCGCGATGACGCTGATCCTCGCGTTCGGTGTGTGCTTCCAGTTGCCGGTGATCCTGACGCTGCTCGCACAGATCGATCTGATCTCGAGCGGTACGCTCAAGAAGGGTCGGAAGTACGCCATCGTCGGCATCCTGGTGTTCGCCGCCTTCATCACGCCGCCCGATCCGATCTCGCAGATCGGCCTCGCGCTGCCGATGTACCTGCTCTACGAAATCTCCATCCTTTCCGTCCGCTGGATCGAGAAACGCCGTGCCGCCGCTCTGGCCGCCGAGGGCGCCGAAGGTACCGACGTCGAGAAGTCCGAGTAGGGCGCTGCCGATGGGGGCGCGGTCCCGGCAGGGACTTGCGCTGGCACCCCAATCCGGTAAAGCAGAGCCCTTCTCCCGCCGCAGGTCTTCCCATGCTCGATATCAACTGGATCAAAGCCAATCCCGCCGCGTTCGATGCTGCGCTCGCCGAGCGCAAGAACGTGCCGTTCAAGGCCTCCGAGCTGATCGCCATGGACGAGTCCCGCCGCGCCGCGATCCTCGCCGTCGAGGAAGCGCAGGCGAAGCGCAACGCCATGTCGAAGCTGATCGGCCAGGCCAAGGCGCAGAAGGACGAGGCCAAGGCCAACGAGTTGATGGCCGAGGTCGCCTCGCTCAAGGACGCGATCCAGACCGGCGAAGCCGCCCGCAGGGACGCGGAAGAGGGGCTCCGCAACGCGCTGCTCGTCATCCCCAACATCCCGCTCGAAGAAGTGCCCCGCGGTGCCGACGAGGCTGACAACAAAGAGTACTTTGGCCTAAACGGCTCTCCCGCCACCGCCGCCAAGGCGCGTCCGGCAAAGCCCAGCTTTAGCTACAAGCCGAAGGAGCACTTCGAAACCGGCGAGGCCATGGGCCAGATGGACTTCGAAGTCGCCGCCAAGATCAGCGGCAGCCGCTTCGTGGTCCTCAAGAGCCATCTCGCCCGCCTGGAGCGCTCGATCGGGCAGTTCATGCTCGACCTGCATGTGGATGAGCACGGCTACACCGAAGTCCAGCCGCCGCTGCTGGTGAAGGATGATGCTCTCTACGGCACCAACCAGCTGCCGAAGTTCGCCGACGACTTGTTCTTCACCCCGCATGGCGACGGTCGGCTGGCCCTGATCCCGACCGCCGAGGTGCCGCTCACCAACTTCGTGCGCGACAGCATCCTGTCGGAGGACGAACTGCCGCTGCGCCTCACGGCACTCACCCCGTGCTTCAGGTCCGAGGCCGGTTCGGCGGGCCGTGACACCCGCGGCATGCTGCGGCAGCATCAGTTCAACAAGGTCGAGATGGTGGCGATCACCACGCCGGAGACCTCGGGCGAAGAGCACGAGAAGATGCTGTCGGACGCCGAGGATGTGCTGAAGCAGTTGGGCATCCACTACCGCGTGATGATGCTCTCGACCGGCGATATGGGCTTCGGCGCTCAAAAGACCTACGATCTCGAGGCCTGGCTGCCGGGGCAGGACACCTACCGCGAGATCTCGTCGGTGTCGGTGTGCGGGGATTTCCAGGCGCGCCGGATGGGTGCGCGAGTGAAGGGCAAGGACGGCAAGATCCGTCATGTTCATACGCTAAACGGCTCGGGTGTCGCCGTCGGCCGGGCTCTGATCGCCGTGATGGAAAACTATCAGCAGGAAGATGGCTCGATCGCCATCCCCGACGTGCTCCAGCCGTACATGAAGGGCCTGAAGTCGATCGGCGCGAAATCTTGAGTGAGAACCGTGTGAGAATCCTCATCACCAACGATGACGGCGTGGACGCCCCGGGCATCGCGGTGATGCGCGAGATTGCGCTGACGATCAGCGATGACGTCTGGGTGGTGGCGCCCGATGGCAACCAATCCGGTGCCTCGCATCGCTTCACCTTCGGGCGCGAACTTGGGGTCGATCGGCGTGAGGAGCGGGTGTACGCCATCGTCGGCGGCTCTCCGGCCGACTGCGTGGTTGCCGGCATGACCCATATCTGCAAGGACCTGAAGCCAGGGCTGGTGCTGTCCGGCATCAACAACGGCCAGAACCTCGGCGATATCCTCAACTGCTCCGGCACGGTCGCGGGCGCCCGCGAAGGGGCGCTGCACGGTGCGCTCGGCATCGGCATTAGCCAGGGCGTCGACTATGAGCGCGGCACCGACGTCGACTGGACCAACTCGCGCCAGTATGCGGCGCGCGTGGTCAGCCAGCTGATGGGCTCGGTGAAAAGCCGCGACGCCTATTTCAACGTCAACATCCCGTTCTGCGCGCCCGAAGACGTGGCCGGCATCCGCGTCGTGCCGTTCCAGCGCTTCGCCCGCTCACCCATGGCCTACTACCCCAGCGACAACGCCGGGAAGTTCTTCATCGCGATCCCCGAGACGCCCAAGCCGCTCGACGAAGAGCACGACTTCCGGCTCGCCATGCACGGCAACGCCATCACGGTGACCCCGCTGATGCTGCAGCACACGCATTACGAGATGGTTGGCCAGCTGGACGGCGCCTTGGCGCTCTGAAGTCCAGAATTGAACGAAATGAACTGGTTTCGTTCAATTCGTACCCTTGCAAGTCCTTGTGCATTTCTCCCTCCCCTCTGACGTCGATACGGCCATTGTGACACCGTCGGCGCGCGCGGGGATAAGCGGCCGGCGGGCCCCGGAGCCTCGAAGGTCTCGCCAAGTTGTGGGGCGGATCGCGCACCGTCGACGCGGGAGATGGGGCAGGGGAGCTGCCATGTCGCCGCCGCTCGTTTGTCCGTACATGAAGGCGTTCTGAAGCGTTGTTCAGGTGCAGGGTCCCTTAACCCTACCGACTCCTGAATCTCGTGATCGGCGATTTGAGCAATTTGCGTCGCGTTTAAATCACTCTTTACCTTAACGCCCTAATCTCAAGTCCATTGAGTACCTGCGTAGAGTGGACTGATGAGTAACCGCGTGACCGGTAAGACGTTTAGAACCGCCGCGATTGTGGGCCTGTTCGCAGGTGCCACGGCGCTCTCGGGGTGTAGCTCGCTTGGTGGCCTCGGCTTCGACCGGACGACGACCGGCTCGGTCAACTCCGCCGCGCCGATGAACACGGCGCAGGCCATGCCCAAGACGCTCGTTCCTCCAGAAAACATTGGCGGCGGTTCCGGTCCTGCGCTGGTCGGCTCCAACAACATGGGCAGCCAGCCCATGGGTAGCCAGCCGCTTGGCTCAGTATCGACCGAAGACTTGCCTGTGCTCACTTCATCAGCCAACGGAAGCAATCAGATGATGCCCGCTGCCCAGCCCCTGAGCCCGGTTCCGGCCACTACCACTCTGGCGTCCGCCCCGGCTTCGAACACCCTCGTCTCTGTCCCCTCGGACGCTTACGTCCACGTGATCGAAAGCGGTGAAAGCCTCTACACCGTCGCACGCCGCTACAACGTAACGGCCCAGGCGATCATCCAGGCCAACGGCTTCTCTTCGCCGGACAAGATTTATGTCGGCCAGAAGATCGTTATCCCGGGCAAGGCTTCGAACCTCGCGGCGCTCGGCCCCAAGGGCACCAAGCCGCAGACGCTCGGCGCGCCGCCGTCCGATCTGGCCGCGCCCAAGCCGGTCACTGTTGCATCCATCGAGCCCGAGGCGAAAATGCCGCTGGCGACGGTCAAGCCGCTTGCTCCCGCCGCTGCCGCCCCGTCGGTTGCCGAAGCCCAGCCACTGCAGCAGCCCAAGACCGAGCCCGTGCTCTCCGGCGCCGACAAGTTCCGCTGGCCGATCTCGGGCCGCGTCATCACCGACTTCGCCAATTCCAAGGGCACCGGCATCAACATTGAGGCGCCGGAAGGCGCGGCCGTGCGGGCCGCCGAGAACGGCCAAGTGATCTACGCCGGCTCCGGTGTCGAGGGCTATGGCAACCTCGTGCTGATCCGCCACCCCAATGGCTATGTCTCGGCCTATGCCCACCTCAAGGATATGAACGTCGCCAAGGGTACCGTGGTGAACCGCGGCGACAATATCGGCACCGCCGGCAAGACCGGCTCGGTGTCGAAGTCCCAGCTGCACTTCGAACTGCGCAAGGGCGCCACACCGGTGGACCCGCTGCCGCTGCTTGCCAGCTGAGTTCAGACACTAGAATTGAGAGGGCCCCGGAGCGATCCGGGGCCTTTGTCGTTTGGGCTTGGTGAGGCTGACTGCCTTCTCCCACAGGCAGGCCGGTGGGTGGGCTAAACCGCAAACGCCCGCACAGAGTGCCGGATCTCCAGCGGCTTGGCCGGATCGATGTCCACCCAGGTCTTGATGCCGCGCTTGTTGATCGGGTTGGGGCCGGTGGAGACGTCGGTGTGGAGGTCGAAGGCCGAGGCGAGGGGCTCGAGGCCGATGGCGCGGAACTGGCCGTTCCACGGTTCGCCCTTGATGCCACCGTCCGTGTGCCAGATCATCAGGGTGGGCAGCAGATCGCGGTCCCAGTCGAGCTCGAAGCCGGCGCCTTCATCGAGATAGATCCCGGTGAGGGGGCTGGTGGCGCCGCAGAGCTGCACGTTCTTGTCGGTCCGCGGCGACAGCGGGACGTGGGACATGTCCACACGGGCACCATCCTTCGGCACCGAGCTGAGGCGCTCGAACTCCTGCGGATCGCCTTCGGCGGTCTGACCGGGGTGGGTGAGACCAAACTGGAAATCGAGCTTCAACTCCAGCCGCCCCGGATTCTCGGGCATCCGGAAGTTGGGGTGAAGGCCCGCCGAGATCGCGGCCTTGTGGCGGGCGAAGATCCGCATGGTGAAATCGAGCGCCGGCGATCCCTCGCGAGCGGTGATCACCCGCTCGACCTTGCGCACCACCGAGTCCGGATCGTAGTCGAGCGACAGCGTGACGCTGCGGTCGTCCCCCTGGACGATGGTCCACTCGCGATGGGCGCTCGGACCATGGATGGTGTCGTTGGCCTTTTGCGTCATCAGGCTACTCCATTCGGGCAGGTTCGGGCCGGCGGTGCGGCCGCCGGTGCCGAAGGGCAGACCGACGAAATCGCCCGCCAGCACGCGCAGGTGCCCGGTGATGGAGGGATCGTCCACCGTGCCGAGCCATGGCGCCCGCGCAAACGGCTTGAACGGCCTGCCGTCGAGCAGGAAGGTGGCGTCGGCCAGCATGGCAGCCGTACTCAGGATGGTCGCCTCGCCGTGCGACCACCTCAACTTATGCGAAACGCTCATAATTCCCCTCGGCCCCTCGTCTGGAAATCGGAGGCATTCGTTGCAGTATCGGTCCTGCGCCGCAAGCTAAGGGAACTCGGAAATAGGTCTGAGTTGGCCGCCGGCACTTGGGGCTAGATAGCCTTGCCCTGCTCCCCGGCGATGGCCCGCACGAATTGTATCGCCACGCGACCGGAGCGCGCGCCCCGTGTCATCGACCATTCCACCGCACGGGCCCGCAGCGTCTCGTCGTCGATCGTGAGCCCATACTCGTCGCAATAGCCGCGGACCATTGCGAGGTAGGTCGGCTGGTCGCAGTTGTGGAAGCCGAGCCACAGCCCGAAACGGTCCGACAGCGATACCTTCTCATCCACCGCTTCGCCCGGAGTGATCGCGGTTGAGCGCTCGTTCTCCACCATGTCGCGCGGCATCAGGTGGCGCCGGTTCGAGGTGGCATAGAACAGCACGTTCTCCGGCCGGCCTTCGAGCCCGCCGTCGAGGATGGTCTTCAGCGACTTGTAGCTGGTCTCGTCCTTGTCGAAGCTGAGGTCGTCGCAGAACACGATGAAGCGGGCGTCCTCGCGCGAGATCAGCCGCATCAGCCGGGGCAGGGCCTCGATATCCTCGCGGGCGATCTCGATGAGGATCAGCCGCTTCAGGCCGGTTTCACCCAGTGCGTCGACATGGGCGTGCACGGCCTTCACCAACGAGCTCTTGCCCATGCCCCGCGCGCCCCATAGCAGCGCGTTGTTCGCCGCATAGCCGCGCGCGAACTGCAGGGTGTTCTGCAGCAGGATCTCCTGCACGTCATCGATGCCCTTGAGCATGCTGAGCGGCACGCGCGACACCTTGGGCACCGGCAGCAGCGTGCCGGTGGCGGCGTCCCAGTGATAGGCACTGGCTTCCGTCAGCGCCGGGGCAGGGACAGCGATGCTCGGCTTCATGGCTTCCAGCGTGTCGGCGATGCGCGCGAGGGCCGCCGCGATGGCGGCGGAATGGTCGTCGGTCATAAGGGCAGAACTCCCGGGTACGCCCCCGTTTTGACGCAGCCCGATTGGCTTTGCAATCCTTGTGCACCGCCTCTATATTCCGGCCGATTTTTGCCGGGTAGGACTGCCCTTCGCCGGAAACCAGCCCTATATGGGTCAACAACGGCCATCCGACGTGCCGACAGCCACTAAGCAAGGAGCTTCTTAATGTTCGTGACCCCCGCCTATGCGCAAGCCGCAGGCGCCGCCGCCCCCGGTGGCGGCATGGATCTGATTATCCAGTTTGCCCCGATCCTGCTGCTGGTCGTGATCTTCTGGCTGCTCATCTTCCGCCCGCAGCAGAAGCGCATGAAGGCGCATCAGGCGATGCTCGGCGCGATCACCCGTGGCGATACCATCGTCACCTCCGGCGGCATCGTCGGCAAAGTGACCAAGGCCGTCGATGGCGAGGATCTCGAGGTCGAGATCGCCCAGGGCACCCGCGTCAAGATCGCTCGCTCCGGCATCACCGACGTGCGCTCCAAGTCGACCCCGGTCAACGACAACAAGGCTTCCTGAGCCACTCCTTTCGGCCGGCACCGCGCAAGTGGGCCGGCTGACGCATTTCTGACATAGACGCGGAGCCACTGGGCTCCGCTTGCCCCTGGGCAGCTTGCCGCCGCCATTGGGCACCATACAGGATCCAAGTTCCGACCATGCAGTCATCGCCAATCCGGTCAGCCATCATCGTCATCGTTGCGATACTTGGCATCCTGTTCACCATTCCGAGCTTCCTGCCCAAGGACATGCTGGCCGCCTGGCCAGGCTTCCTGCCCAAGCAGACCGTGGTCCTAGGCCTCGACCTGCAGGGTGGCTCGCACCTGTTGCTGCAGGTCAACCGTGACTCGATCATTGCCGAGCGCATCAAGAGCCTGCGGCGCGATGTGCGCTCGGCTCTCGCCAACGACAACGGCATCGGCAACCTGATCACCACAAGTGCGGACTCGATCACCATCGAGCTGACGGACCCGACCCAGAAGGAGGCCGCCCTGGCGGCCATCCAGAAGCTGCAGACCAATATCTCGAGCAATTTCGGCGTTGGCGGCGTGCCCGAGCTGGCATTCTCCGAGACCGCGGACGGCAAGCTCGTCGTGTCGCTGACACCCGACGGCGTCAAGGAGCGCATGTCTTCGCTGGTAGCGCAGTCGATGGAAGTCATCCGCAATCGCGTCGACGAAGTGGGCACCACCGAGCCGACCATTCAGCGCCAGGGCCAGGACCGCGTGCTGGTTCAGGTTCCGGGCTTCGAAGATTCCGCGCGCCTAAAGGAACTGATCTCGCGTACGGCGCGCCTGACCTTCCACCTGGTTCACCCGACGATGACCGCGGCGCAGGCCGAGGCCCAGGGCATCCCCGCCGGCTACTTCATCCTGCCGAGCGCCGATGGCGGCAAGGAACTGCTCAACGAGAACGTCGAGCTTGGCGGTGAATCGCTGACCAACGCGCAGCCCGGCTTCGACCAGCAGACATCGCGCTCCGTCGTCAGCTTCCAGTTCGATACCCGCGGGGCCATCACCTTCGGCGAAATCACCTCCAAGAACGTCGGCAAGCGCTTTGCTATCGTCCTCGACAACCAGGTGATCACCGCTCCGGTCATCCAGCAGCCGATTACCGGCGGTTCGGGCCAGATCAGCGGCAACTTTACCCCGCAGACCTCCAACGACCTCGCCGTGCTGCTCCGCGCCGGCGCGCTGCCGGCCTCGCTCGACGTGGTCGAGGAACGCTCGGTCGGCCCGAGCCTCGGCGCTGACTCCATCCGTGCGGGTATCACTGCCGGCGCCGTGGCGTCTGTGCTGGTGCTGGCGTTCATGGTCATCGCCTACGGCATGTTCGGCGTGTTCGCCAACGTGGCGCTGCTGCTCAACGTCGTGCTGATCCTTGGCTCGCTGTCGGCCATCGGCGCGACCCTCACGCTGCCCGGCATCGCCGGTATCGTCTTGACCATCGGCGTCGCGGTGGACGCCAACGTCCTGATCTACGAGCGCATGCGCGAAGAGCAGCGGGCAGGCAAGTCGATACTCGCCTCGCTGGATGCGGGCTTCCACCGCGCCTGGGGGACGATCATCGACTCCCACCTGACGCAGCTGATCGCGGCCATTGTGCTGTATTTCCTCGGCTCGGGCCCGATCCAGGGCTTCGCCGTGACGCTGGCCCTGGGCATCCTCACCTCGCTGTTCACCGCCTACACGGTGACCCGCTTCTTCATCGGCATCTGGTATCACTGGAAGCGCCCCAAGACGCTCCGGATCCAGCACTTCCGCTTCATCCCGGACGGCACCAAGATCGATTTTATGAAGATGTCGCGGACCGCGATCATCATCTCGGTCGTCCTCACGGTGCTCGCCATCGGCACGGCCTTCGTCAAGGGCTTCAACCTCGGCATCGACTTCGTCGGCGGCTCCGCCATCGAGGTGCAGCACACCGCCGAGGGCGACGCCGACCCGGCCAGGGTGCGCGAGTTGCTGGACCCGCTGGGCCTCGGCGAAGTGCAGGTGCAGAGCTTCGGCAACCCGCAGGACCTGCTGGTCCGCATCCAGCTGCAGGACGGTGGCGACGCCGCACAGCAGGTGGCCGTGCAGGAGGTCACCAAGACCCTCGCAACCGAGAACTATGAGGTTCGCCGCACCGAAGCGGTGAGCGGCACCGTGTCGGGCGAACTGGCCTTCAACGGCACCATCGCGGTGCTGGTGACGCTGGTCGCCATCCTGATCTATGTGTGGTTCCGCTTCGAGTGGCAGTTCGGCCTCGCGGCTGTGACGACGACGCTGCACGACGTGATCATGACCGTGGGGCTGTTCTCGATAACCGGGCTGGAGTTCAACCTCAGTTCGATCGCGGCGGTGCTGACGCTTGTCGGCCTGTCGCTCAACGAAACGGTCGTCATTTCTGACCGCGTGCGAGAGAACTTACGAAAATACAAGAAGATGTCGGTTGCGGAGATCATCAATCTCTCGATCAACCAGACGATCGTGCGCACCTCGCTGACGCAGTTCACCGTGCTCCTGGCGCTGTTCCCGCTGGTGTTCTTCGGCGGCGAGTCGATCCGCGGCTTCACCATCGCGATGACTTTCGGCTCGATCTTCGGCATGTACTCGTCGATCTTCATCGGCGGCCCGATCCTGATCCACTTCGGCCTCAAGCCGCGCAGCGAGATGGAAGAGGCCAAGGAGAAGAAGGCCAAGGCCGACAAGCGCGCCGACGGCGCAGCGGTCTAGTCCATGGTTGAACGGGGGGAGGGGTTTTACCCCCGGCAGACCCAGATCGACGCCTACGGCAACGGCGGCTTCCGCTTCGCCGGGTTGTCGCACCGCGGCTCGCTCCTCTGTCTCCCGGGCGGCATGTTCGCCTGGGAGCCGAGCCAGCCAGCGGATGTGACGCTGCAGAGCCTTGCTCCGGTGTTTGCCGTGGCCGATCAGCTCGACGTGCTGTTGATCGGGCTCGGCGGCGATATTGCCATCCTCGATCCCGCCATCCGCGCGGCCCTCAGGGAAAGCAGGATCATCGTCGAGACGATCGCCACCGGCGGTGCCGTCCGCACCTACAACGTGCTGCTCGCCGAGGACCGCGCGGTCGGAGCGGCGCTGCTTGCTGTCGAGAACGCCCGATGAGCGACAACGCCGGCTACGTCGCGAGCTTCCTCCGCGACGCCGACCGCGACCGCTATTTCGCGACCCTGCTGCTCAAGGAGCCAGAGCGCACCGCCATCCAGTCGCTCTATGCCTTCAGCGCCGACGTGGCTTCGATCCGCGATCGGGCGCGAGAGCCGGCGGCCGGCGAAATTCGGCTGCAATGGTGGGTCGATGCCCTGAAGGGCGAGGGGCATGGCAATGTCCGCCAGAACCCGCTCGCGGCGGCGCTGCTCGACGCGATCTCCACCTATGGCCTACCGGCCGGACCGCTGTTGCGGCTGGTGGCCGCGCGTCGCTTCGATCTCTACCAGGATCCGATGCCCGACGTGGCGAGCTTCGAGGGCTACGCAGGCGAGACGCTGTCGGTGCTCTATCAGCTCGCCGCGATGATCCTCAACGGCGGTACGGAAGTGGAGACCGGCGATGCGGCCGGCCATCTCGGCGTCGCCCATGCGCTGACCGGGCATCTCCGCGCCTTTGGCTTCAACGCCTCACAGGGCCGCATTTTCCTGCCGATGAGTATCTTCGGCGCCAATGGCGTGACGGATGGGGAGATCCTGGCCGGGCAGGAAAGCGAGGGTCTGTTTGCGGCGCTCGGGCAGATCAATGATCTCGCTGTCGAGCATCTCGAGAAGGCTGGCGCCGCCATTGGCGCGTTGCCGAAGCCGCTGAGCCCGGCTTTCGCGCCGATCGCACTGCTGGCCTCGCAGCTTCGGCGGATCGCGTCATCGCGAACGCCATTTGCACCGATTGCTGATCTGGCGGACTGGCGAAAAATCGCCATGATGAGCTGGTGGGCGTTACGCCACTGACAGGGGATCGCATGAATCTCAGGGCCTGGTTGGAGAAGCAGGCTCCGGATTTCCTAATGACCGGCCAACGCTTTCCGTTCGCCATCCTGCTCGCAGCCCTCACCACCATCATTGTCATCGGCGCCATCAATGGCCTCGAATGGATGCGCGACGAAGTGTGGGCGCGCGCCGCTCTCGGTCTTGCCACTGGCGCGGTGCTCGCCGTCGCGGGCGTTTACTTCGCCGAGAGCCGGCCAGAGGGGCGCCTTGCGGGTCTGCTCCTCAAGTATGCGTTGCCTATAGCGGTGGTCGCCGCCTTACAGATACGGGACATCACCTGGTTCGTGCCGTTCGCGATCCCCGCCGTGGCCGTGCTCTGGCTTTCGGTGTCGCCGTTCACCCGGATGGAACGGGGCGTGCCGCGCGAAGAGCAGCAGAACCGCTTCTGGTGGATCAATTTCCAGGCCTTCGCGACTGCGGTCATTGCAGCTGCAGCGTTCCTCATCGTCGCCCTGGGCCTCGCCGCCATCGAGCGCTCGCTTGCCATCCTGTTCGGGCTCGAGACCGGGCAGGTATTCTACAACTGGGTGCTGCCGTTCACCGGCTTGTTCCTCACCCCGGTCTATTGGCTATCGACCCTGCCGCACGTCTCGGCCTACCGCGCTGAGGAACTGGAGCAGGCCGATTTCCTGCCGCGAGCGTTCGGTTTCCTGGGGCAGTTCGTGCTGGTGCCGCTGCTGCTGATCTACGCCCTGATCCTCCTGGTCTATACCGCGCAGATCGTCGTCACCCAGAAGCTGCCCGAGGGCATGATCGGCTGGATGGTCCTCGGCTTCGTCGTCATCGGCGCCGCCACCTGGCTGGTGCTGCACCCGCCCTTCGTGCGGACCCGACCCCTCGTCCGCCTGTTCCGCACCTGGTGGTTCTGGCTGACGCTGATCCCGCTGGCGCTGTTCTTCGTGGCGGTCTGGATCCGCATCGATGCCTATGGGCTTACCGACGAGCGCATGCTGCTCGCGGCCGGAGGATTCTGGGCAACGGGGCTCGCCGTGGTCTACCTCCTCGGACGCGGCGATATCCGGCTGATCCCGGCGGTCGCCGGCATCATTCTGCTGGCGCTGTCGGTGGGACCGTGGAACTACGCCAATCTTCCGGTCAGCAGCCAGGCGCTGCGGCTCGACGCGGTGGTAATGAACGCCGGCGCCGACAAGAGCGCGTCGCCGCCGCGTGGCGATTGGAACGCCGCGGAGATCGCCGAGGCGCGCGGCATCATCGACTACCTGGCGGGCTCGCCCGGAGGGCGGCGGGCGGTCCGGGAGGTGATGGGGAAGTACGGCGTCAGCTGGGATCCCGCACAGGACGGCTCTTACGTCGTACTGGAGGCGCTGGGTGTGAGCGAGCCGACAGTCGACGGGCTGCCGCGCTATGCAACGCTCTGGCGAGATTTCGCAGTGGCATTGGACGTTTCGGCCACGCCCTACCTGATCCGGCCGGTCAGCATCTATGGAGACGCGGTGCTCGACGCCAGCCCGCTCCGGTTCGAGGCCAAGAGCGGCGAGCTGTGGGTGGGCCCGGAAGGCGCGGGGCCCGAAGCGCTCACCAAACTAGACCTGGTAGCCTGGTTTACACAGCAGGACGGCAGTTACCTGGCCTCGCCCTGGCTCGATTTTGTGGTGGACGGGCGGAGCTACCGGCTCGCCGTCGAGTCCATGACCTTCGACCGCGGCGAGAACAACGCGGGTCCTCGCACGCTTAGCACTGTCATAGGCCAGCTGTTCTCGGACCGGCCTAAGCCCACGCCATGATGTCGTCGAGTGCCCGGGAGGTGATCGCCTCTTTCTTGGCGATCGTCTTCTCGGTCGATTTCCAGCGGCCGACATGGCCCTCGGGCTTGCTGATCGATACGGGCGGGAACAGGCCGAAATTGACGTTCATCGGCTGGAAGCTGCGGGCACCGGAATAGGCTTCCGCCTCGAGGTGACCGCCGGTGATGTGGTTGATCAGCGCGCCCATCGCCGTCGTCTCCGGCGGGATCGCCAGCTGCTCGCCGCGCGCGTCGGCGGCAGCCATGCGGCCCGCCATCAGGCCCACAGCGGCGCTTTCGACATAGCCCTCGACGCCGGTCACCTGGCCGGCAAATCGCAGGCGCGGCATGGCCTTCAGCTTCAGGTCCGGTCCCAGCACCTTGGGGGAGTTGAGGAAGGTGTTGCGATGGAGACCGCCGAGCCGAGCAAATTGGGCATTCTCTAGCCCCGGGATCATGCGGAAGATCTCGGCCTGGATGCCGTAGCGCATCTTGGTCTGGAAACCGACCATGTTCCACAGCGTGCCCAGCGCGTTGTCCTGGCGCAGCTGTACGATGGCGTGCGCCTTGACGGTTGGGTTGCGCGGGTTGGTGAGGCCGACCGGCTTCATCGGGCCCCAGCGCAGCGTGTCGCGGCCGCGCTCAGCCATGACTTCGATCGGCAGGCAGCCGTCGAAGTACGGCACTTTCTCCCAATCCTTGAACTCATGCAGCGGCGCGGTGACCAGGGCGTCGACGAAGGCATTGTACTGCTTCTCGTCCATCGGACAGTTGAGATAGTCCTGCCCGTTCCCCATCGGCCCGACCTTGTCGTAGCGCGACTGCGCCCAGACGATGTCGCGATCGATCGAGTCGCCATGGACGATGGGCGCGATGGCGTCGAAGAAGGCCAGAGAATCCTCGCCGGTCAGCGCCTGAATGGCGGAGGCAAGGGCAGGGGAGGTCAGCGGCCCGGTCGCCACCACCACGTTCTGCCACTCTTCCGGCGGCAACCCGGCGACCTCGCCGCGCTCGATGCTGATGTTGGGGTGATTGTGGATCGCGACAGTCACCGCATCCGAGAATGCGTCGCGATCGACCGCAAGCGCTCCACCCGCAGGCAGCTTGTGCGCATCGGCGGCCCGCATGATGATCGAGCCGCACCGCCGCATCTCTTCATGCAGCAGGCCGACAGCGTTGTGCTGGTGGTCGTCGGAACGGAAGCTGTTGGAGCAGACCAACTCGGCAAAGCCTTCGGTCTGGTGTGCATCGGTCTTCTGGACCGGGCGCATCTCGTGCAGCACGACCTTGGCGCCGGCCTCGGCTGCTTGCCAGGCGGCTTCTGAGCCGGCGAGACCGCCGCCGATCACATGAATGGGTTCATCGTGTTTTGACATGGGCGCCAGATAGCAAGCGGGGCCGGCCTGCGCAACTTTCAGCACAGCCCTCGGACGACACGGGGACGTGTGTTACCGGCCGCGCGCCCGGGTGCTAAAAATTGGATTGGCCGGGTCGCCCCCCTCGGCGACACGTTTCCCACCTGTCACGGTCCGGTCCTGGGCAGTGTGCACCAAGCGTAGGGAGGCCCACATGAATAGAATGTTCGTTGGTTTTGTCGCCCTCGGGGCGATTGCCCTGACTGTCTGGCCGGTGTTTGCGGATGATGCTGCCAACGAGGCACTCGCCCGGCGGTTCTACACCGAGTTCAATGCCCGGAATTTCGCTGCCTTTCCGGAATTCATCGCCGCTGATGTCGTCGATCACACCGCCGGACCCGGCATGGCGGCGGGCGTCGAGGGGCTGACGAAGGAGCTTCAGGGCTTTGCCACCGCCTTCTCCGACATGAAGATCGAGAACGAGCTGGTGCTGGTGAGCGGTGACTACGTGACCGTGGTCTCCACGGCCAAGGGCACCAATGACGGGGCGATGATGGAGATGCCCGCCACCAACAAGCCGGTGGACTTCAAGGCGATCGACGTCTGGCTTGTCCGTGACGGCAAGCTCGCCGAAGTCTGGCACGTCGAACAGTTGCTGCAGATGATGACTCAGATGGGTGCAATGAGGCCCCCGGCGGCGAACTGAGGCTGCGAGGCGCAGGCCTGCGAATGCCCATGAGCGGCTCGGTCGCGCTGCTCTTGTTTTGTGATTGGACGCCGGATAGCTAGCGAGGCAGGACCACGCAGCTTTCTGGAGACGCCATGACCATCACGCTTTGGGGACGCCTGAGTTCGGGCAACGTGCAGAAGGTGGTGTGGGCGTTGGAGGAGCTCGAACTGCCCTACACGCATGTCCCGCTCGGGGGCAGCTTCAAGGGCAACGACACGCCGGAATATCTGGCGATGAACCCCAACGGGCTGGTGCCGACGCTGCGCGACGGCGACCTGACGATGTGGGAGAGTCACGCGATCGTCCGATACCTCGGCGCCGAGTACGGCAGTGGCCTGTTGTTCCCGATGGAGGCGCGGGATCGAGCGGTCGTCGACCAATGGACGGATTGGACGGCAACGACGTTCCAGCCGGCCTGGATCGGACTTTTCTGGCTGAAAGTGAGGACGCCTGTCGCGCAGCAGGACCCTGCGGCTATCGCCAAGGCTTTCGCGGCTTCGGTGAAGTGCTTTGGCATGCTGGAGGGGCGGCTGAGCCAGGTGCCGTATCTCGGGGGCGAGGATCTCACCTATGCCGATATCGTCGCCGGTGCGGCGATGTTCCGCTGGTCGACCATGGCGATCGAGCGGCCGTCGCTGCCGCATGTCGAAGCGTGGCACGCCCGGCTCAACGAGCGCGCGGCGTTCCGCAAGGCGATCAACGTGTCATATGAGGAACTGGTGGGGCGGCTGGCGTTCTAACGCGAACGGAGCCCCAGAAAGGCTGAACGCCCGCTTCTATCAGGAAGCGAGCGTTCTAGGATGCCGGCGTCGAACACGAACCAGAAAGCGAACCGTTAGATGGTGCGCGCATGGTCGCGGGCGATACGCTGGATGTCGGTACGAGTGATGCCGAGATCGCTCAGCTGACGGGTGTCGAGAGCGTTGAGCTCACGGACGGTCTGCTGATAAGCGGCCCACTTCTTCAGCGTGGTGCGAATACCCATTTGGAAGTCTCCTTTCGTTTACGAGGACATAGATAGTCCCGTTCACGGGGAACGAGCAGATGGAGATGTTCGAGTACAGCTATGCGATTAGCGCATGGCATTAACCGCTCACGTTCATTTGCGATTCAGGTTCGCGGCCGCGCCAAGGCAAGAAAATGGCCGCCGGGCACACGGCGGCCATTCTCGAATGGTTAGCGACGAATGAAGCTCAGCGGTCGAACAGCCCGCGGGTCATCTTCTGGAAGTCGGCGCCCGAAAGCCCTAGGGCGTCACGGATCGTGGGGACATCCATCTCCCGCAGCGTCTGCTTGATGTCGACCAGCCGCTTCATGCGCCAGACGGCTCGAACAAACATGGCGTTCTCCTTTTCGGATCACCACGAAAGTAGCATGAGCCGATTTGCGCGAAGGCACATGCAGCGAGTTTTCAGTGCCGACATGCGTCACGCGCATGGCAAATTCATTCTACTGTCATGATCGCAGCCGCCAACGGCGGCAACAAACGACAGCGGCGCTGCCATAGCGCGCCGCTGGTTTGCCACTGAGATGAACGGCACACGACCGCTAGCTGAACGCTATTCCGCTGCAGTGCGCTGCGGGCGGCGCTCCATGACTTCCTTGAGGAAGCGGCCGGTGTGCGAGTGCTTGTTCGCGGCGATATCCTCGGGGGTGCCGACGCCGACCACCTGGCCGCCGCCGTCGCCGCCCTCGGGCCCCATGTCGATGACCCAGTCGGCGGTCTTGATGACCTCGAGATTGTGCTCGATCACCACCACGGTGTTGCCGGTGTCGACGAGCTCGTGCAGCACTTCGAGCAACTTGGCGATATCGTGGAAGTGGAGGCCTGTCGTCGGCTCGTCCAGCATGTAGAGCGTGCGCCCGGTGGCGCGTCGCGACAGTTCCTTCGAGAGCTTGACGCGCTGCGCCTCGCCGCCTGAGAGGGTCGTTGCCGGCTGGCCCACCTTGACGTAGCCCAGCCCAACGCGCTGCAGCGTCGCGAACTTCTCGCGGATCGACGGCACGGCGGCGAAGAAATCGACGGCCTCATCGATGGTCATGTCGAGCACGTCGGCGATCGACTTGCCCTTGAACTGCACTTCGAGCGTCTCGCGGTTGTAGCGGTGGCCCTTGCAGACTTCGCAGGTGACATAGACGTCGGGCAGGAAGTGCATCTCGATCTTGATGACGCCGTCGCCCTCGCACTTCTCGCAGCGGCCGCCTTTCACGTTGAACGAGAACCGGCCCGGGCCATAGCCGCGCGCCTTGCTCTCCGGCAGGCCGGCGAACCACTCGCGCATCGGCGTGAAGGCTCCGGTGTAGGTGGCTGGGTTGGAGCGCGGGGTGCGCCCAATCGGCGACTGGTCGATGTCGATGACCTTGTCGAGGTGCTCGAGCCCGGTGAGATGGTTGTGCGGCGCCGGGTTGACGCGCGCGCCGTTCAGCCGGCGGGCGATGGCCTGGTACATGGTGTCGATCATCAGCGTCGACTTGCCGCCGCCGGAGACGCCCGTGATGGCGACGAAGTTGCCCAGGGGCACGTCGACCGAGACGTTCTTCAAATTGTTGCCGGTGGCGCCGTCGATGTGGAGCTTCTTGGTCTTCGATTGCTTCCGGCGCTCGACCGGCATCGGGATCATCATCGCGCCCGAGAGGTACTGGCCGGTGATGCTCTTGGGGTTGCTGATCACCTGCTGCGGCGTGCCTTCGGCGACGATGTGCCCACCATGGACGCCGGCACCGGGGCCGATATCGACCACGTAGTCGGCGGTGAGGATGGCGTCCTCGTCATGCTCGACGACGATCACCGTGTTGCCGATGTCGCGCAGCCGCTGCAGTGTCTCTAGCAGCCGGGCATTGTCGCGCTGGTGCAGCCCGATCGAAGGCTCGTCGAGCACATAGAGCACGCCGGTGAGGCCGGAGCCGATCTGGCTGGCGAGGCGGATGCGCTGGCTTTCACCGCCCGACAGCGAGCCGGAGTTGCGGGCCAGCGTCAGGTAGTCGAGGCCGACGGCGTTGAGGAAGCCCAGGCGCTCGCGGATCTCCTTGAAGATGCGCTCGCCGATCTGGTTCTGCTGCTCGGTGAGGCGGCTCGGGAGTTCGGTGAACCACTCAGCGGCGGCCTTGATCGACTTCTCGCTGACCTGTCCGATATGCAGGCCGTCGATCTTTACCGCCAACGCTTCGGGCTTCATGCGGTAGCCGTTGCAGGCGAGGCAAGGCGCCTGCGACATGTAGCGCTCAATCTCCTCGCGCATGCCAGCGCTCTCGGTCTCCTTGTAGCGCCGCTCCAGGTTGCCGATCACGCCCTCGAAGGGCTTCGTGCTCTTGTAGGTGCGGAGGCCGTCGTCATAGACGAAGTTGATCGGCGTCGAGCCGGTGCCGAAGAGGATCGCGTGCTGCACTTCGAAGGGCAGCTCTTCCCACGCGGTGCCGGTCGAGGCGCCATAGTGCTTGGCCACGGCCTGCAGCGTCTGCAGGTAATAGGGCGCTGATGTCTTAGACCATGGCAGGATGGCCCCGTCGCGCAGCGAAAGGCTGACATCGGGGACGATCATGTTCGGGTCGATCTTCTGCTCGGTGCCCAGACCGTCGCAGACCGGGCAGGCGCCGAACGGATTGTTGAACGAGAACAGCCGCGGCTCGATCTCGGGAATGGTGAAGCCCGAGATCGGATCGGCGAACTTTTCCGAGAAGATCAGCCGCTTCGGGGCGCCGTTCTCGTCAAGTTCGTCGGCGAACTCGGCGAAGGCGATACCGTCGGCGAGCTTCAGGGCGGTCTCGAAGCTTTCAGCGAGGCGGGTAGCGATGTCGGGGCCGACAACGAGTCTGTCTACAACGACTTCCACGTCATGCTTGATCTTCTTGTCGAGGTTGGGCGCGTCCTCGATGTCGTGGAACTCGCCGTCGATCTTCACGCGCTGAAAACCCTTGCGCATCAGATCGTTGAGCTCGCGCTTGTACTCGCCCTTGCGGCCACGGGCGATCGGCGCCAGCAGGTAAAGCCGCGTTTCCGGCGGCTGCGCCATGACGATATCGACCATCTGGCTGACGGTCTGGCTCTGGATAGGGAGGCCGGTGACCGGCGAGTAGGGGATGCCAACGCGCGCAAAGAGCAGGCGCAGATAGTCGTAGATCTCCGTGACAGTTCCAACGGTAGACCGTGGGTTTCTGCTGGTCGTCTTCTGCTCGATCGAGATGGCCGGCGACAGGCCGTCGATCTGCTCGACATCCGGCTTCTGCATCATCTCGAGGAACTGGCGCGCGTAGGCGCTCAGCGACTCCACATAGCGGCGCTGGCCCTCGGCATAGATGGTGTCGAAGGCAAGCGACGACTTGCCGGAGCCCGATAGCCCGGTCATCACGATTAGGCTGTCGCGGGGCAGCCTCAAGTCGATGTTCTTGAGGTTGTGCTCCTTGGCGCCCCTGATGACGAGATCGCGGTTCGGATTAGGTCTATCGGCCATCAAAGACTTCCACTTGACGAGGGCGAGCGAACATAGTGCCGCTTTGTGCCAAATCGTGTCAGGGTTTCAAAAAAGAGGGGCTAGGCCGCACATCTGGGTATCCGGCGCCCGACTTGCAACTTAACCACGCCGCAACGGTTCCTGTCACCACGACCGTTCGACATCCCGCTCAAACGTGATGTGAACATAAGCGGAACAAACCAGAGTCGGTCAAGACCGCTGCTGATGGAATCTATTCGCCGCACGCTTGACAAACCGGCTGACGAGTAGAACATAAAGAGAACGGACGAAACTGTGGGCGAGCGGCGAATGTCGCGCGCGCCGTCCGGACGATAGCGGTAGGATACGCGCCGGAGTTTCTCCCGAGCGCGTATCCGGGAAAGTTGAAAGGAAAGTGCCATGGCTGGCAGCGTGAACAAGGTCATCCTCGTCGGTAACCTCGGCAACGACCCGGAAGTGCGGAACCTGCCGTCGGGCGGCAAGGTGGTGAACCTGAGCGTCGCGACCTCCGAACAGTGGCGCGACAAGAATTCCGGCGAGCGCAAGGAGCGCACCGAGTGGCACCGCGTGGTGATCTTCTCGGAAGGCCTGGTGCGCGTCGCCGAGCAGTACCTGAAGAAGGGCGCCAAGGTGTACATCGAGGGCCAGTTGCAGACCCGCAAGTGGCAGGACCAATCCGGCCAGGACAAGTACTCGACCGAGATCGTGCTGCAGGGCTTCAACTCGACCCTGACCATGCTCGATGGCCGCGGCGAAGGCGGCGGCGACAGCGCCGGCGGCTTCTCCAGCCCGCGCGAGTCCTCGTCGTTCGGTGGCCCGCCAGCCCGCCAGGAGCGCCGCCCGAGCTCGGCTCCGGCGTTTGAGTCCGGCGGCATGGACGACGACATCCCGTTCTGAGGCGGCGCCGGACTACAGGCGTAGCATCGGACGTGAGGTTGAAACGGGTCGCCCAGGCGGCCCGTTTCGTTTTGTGGGAAGCTCCAGGACTATCTCGGCGCGATGCTGGCCCAGATCACCAGGGTCCTGACCGTGTAGATCAGCTGGCCCGCTGCGGCGTAGGGAGCGAGAAGCTCAGCGAGTTCGGCGTCGAACGCTGCTGTCCGATCGCCGAGCTTCGAGTAGGCCCAGGTGTCGCGCGAGTGCTGGCACTTGATGAAACCCTCGACGCTCCAGGAGCCGCGTGCAGCAGGAGCTTTGGGAACAGCCGGTCGTGATCCATCCAGTGGATGCTGGCGGCGGCAACGGTGAGGTCGAAGCGCCGGCCGTCGAGCGGCGCTTCTTCGGCGAGGCCTTGCACCCAGTGAAGGTTCGGCGCCCGGCCGCCGGGCAGGGTATGTCCGAGTGCGATCATGTGCCGCGAGGGGTCGACGGCAACCACATCGGCGAAGCACCGGGTCAGTGGGCGGGACACCTTGCCCGGACCGCAGCCGATATCCAGCATCGCGTCATGCCGAGGCGCCAGCTGGTGCAGCTTCTCGAACACCGCTTCAGGGTAGGGCGGGCGATAGGGGTAGGTCGACGACCTCGCGTTCCTCGAATGATGCCCCGGGACGATCGTTCATCAGCTGCCTCCAACCAGTCGACAGCATAACAAGCGATGGTGCCGGATCGACGACGCTTAGCCGGCCAGCCGTGATCTCACCCGTCTCGGCGCGGCGACGCTCTGGTTGCGGCCCTGGGATTTGGCGTCGTAGAGGGCGAGGTCGGCGGTGCTGATCACCCAGGAGCCGTCATGGACCGCGTCCTCGTCGCGCGAGTCGATCGTGGCGACGCCAATGCTGATGGTGGCGACGCGCCAGGGCAGGTTGCGCTCGTGCGGGATGGCCAGCGACTGCACCTGCCGGCAGAGCTCGGTGGCGATGGTGCGCGCGGCGTCGGCGTCGGTGTCGGGGAGAAGAAGCGCCAACTCCTCGCCACCATAGCGGGCCGCCAGATCGCTGGGGCGTCGGGCGGCCATGGCGACCACCGCGGCAATGGCCTTCAGGCAGGCGTCGCCCGCGAGGTGGCCGTGGTCGTCGTTGAAGCGCTTGAACCGGTCGGCATCGATCATCAGCAGAGACAGCGGTGAAGCGAGGCGGCTGGCGCGGGCCACTTCACGGGTGAGCGCGGTATCGAAGGCGCGACGGTTGGCAATGCCGGTGAGCCCGTCGCGCATGGCGAGGCTTTCGAGCTTCAGTTCGAGGCGCTTGCGTTCGCTGATATCGCGGGTGACACCGACCACCGATACGCGCTCGGAGCGTTCGGCCGCGATCCGCAACGAGGTCTCGAGCCAGATCTCGCGGCCATCCCGGTGCTGCACCCGGAAGGCCACGGTCTCCTGTTCGGAGAGCCCTTTGCGCAACCGCTCTGCAGCGGCCTCAACCGCGGGCCGGTCGAGAGGGTTCACCACCTCGAAGGCGTTCTTGCCCAGCATCTCCGCGGGCAGGTAGCCGGTCAGGCGCTCGAGGGCAGGGGAGATGTAGGTGCGCGTGCCATCGCTGTCGAAGCGCTCCACCAGGTCGCTGGCGCTTTCGGCGAGCAGGCGGAACTCCGCTTCCTTCTGCTCCAGCACCGTCTCGCTGCTCTGCCGGCGGCGGATCTGGTCAGTGAGGCGGAGGCCTAGCAACGCGGCGGCGAGCACCATGCCGAGGGTGATGGCGCTGCGCTGCAGGGCGCCGGTCCACCAGCCGGCCAAAGCTTCGGCGTGCGAAACCGCGACCACCGCGACCACCGGATAGCGCGAGCCCCGATCGTAGCCGCCGATCCGGCGGTGGCCGTCGATGGCGGAGTCGTAGTGATAGGCGCCGGAGGCATTGGCGGGTCGGCGTGCATCGAACAGGTCGCCTTCGCCGAGGTCCGCGCCGATCAGTTCGGGGCGGTAGGGCTTGCGGCTGAGCAGCAGGCCGTCATTGTCATAGAGGCTGATGGTGCCCATGGCGCCGACATCGATGCCGTCATAGACGTCCGCGAAATAGCGGGAATCGATGGCGGCGACGACCACGCCGCCAAAGCTGCCATCCGGTTTGTCGAAGCGACGGCTGACGGTGGTGATCAGCGCGTTGTCGCCAGTGTGGATCGGCGCGCCGAAGGACGGTGCGTCGCTCGGCGAGTTCATGTGGTCGCGGAAATAGCTGTAGGTGCTCTGGTTGTCGCCCGGCGGCATGTTGGCCGAGGTGGTGACGATCCAGTTGCCGTCGGCGTCGTAGACATAGATGCCGCGCAGCCGCTGCGCGCTCTCCATGGTCCGCAGCATGAAGGCCTCGGTCTCCTTCACCCCCTCGGGGTCGGTGCCGGCGGTCTCGATCTCGAAGGTCACCAGGGACACCGCCTGGTCGGCGATCTCGTAGGTGTCCTCGGCATGCTGGCGCATCGAGCGGGCAAGATTGCGCGTCTCGAGCTCGGCCTTCTGCAGCGCCGCATTATAGGCAACCCACTCGCGCCAGCCCTCGAGCGCGACGATCGCCGCGCAGATGGCGAGCACGTAGAGCGCCGCGCGCAGAGTCAGCGATTTCGGGGCCGGACGGACCATGGGGCGAGGCTTCCGGAACGGATTCTGTCCCGGACTGTGTCGCATGCTCTCGTTAACATCGGCAGAAGCGGGAACTTAGCATCGTCCCTCATCCGTTCACCAAAACGCAAACGGACGGCCAATGGCCGTCCGTCAAAACGCGTAGCAATTGGGCCCTGGCGAGGCCTACTTGGTGAACGGCACCGAGGCTTTCAGCATATCGCCGGTGGCATTGAACACCACCTGGAACTCGACCAGGATGCTCTTGCCGCTGCCCTTCAGCGCGATCGCCGCGGTGACGGTGAGGTCGTTGCCTTCCTCGTCCTTGTTCCGCTCCTTGAGGTTGAAGAGGACGCCATCGCCCTGCTTCTTGCCGACCGCGAGGCCGGAGAAGGTGACGTTGGAGGTCATCGCGGCCTCATAGCGGCGGGCCTGGTCGTTGAAGGCCAGCGTGCCGTTGACCGAGAGCGCGGTCCCTGCCAGCGAGCAGCGGCCCGAGTAGTTCACCTTGTCGGAATTGCCCTCGCTGAGCGACAGGCGGCAGACCACCGACTCGCTCTCGGCGCCGATCAGGATGCCGCGACCCTTCCAGCTCCCGACAAAGGACTTCAGCAGCGACACGTCGGCCGGAGCGGCCAGAGCCGGCGCCACAGCCATCGGGGTTGCGACCAGCAGACCGGCGAGCGCGATGATTCGCAGCAGGGGTCCGAACAACTTCATTTCCTAACGCCTCCAAGCGGATGAAAGAATCGCCCCCCGGCGACCAGCAGTGCAGGCAGGATGAACACATCTCCAATGACTGCAAAGCCGAGAGTTATCACAAAAAGAGTACCGAACAATGCGACCTGCGGCAGTTCGGAGAACATGACGATTGCCGTGCCGGAGCAGAGGATCAGTGTAGCGGCGATGATGGCGCCGCCAATACGCTCCATCGTGTGATGGATGGCGTCCATGTGCGAGCGGCCTTCTTCTCGTCGCGCATGCAAATAGTGCGAGAGGAAATGCGTGGTGTCGTCGACCGCGATACCGAAGGCGATGGTGAGCGACAGCACGGTGGTGAGCTGCAGGCCGGCGCCCGACCACCAGAGGTAGGCCTCGGTGCCCAGAATCGGGAACAGGTTGGGGATGGCGGTCGCCACCGCCACGCGGAGCGAACGGAAGGCCCAGCCGATCAGGAACAGGTTGACGATCACCGAGATGGTAAGGTCGAGCTGCAGGCCACGCACGATGTTGTCGGTGGCGTAAGTGGTCATCACCCGGAAGCCGCCGACTTCGGCCCCCTCGATGCCCGCCGCCTTGACGTCGGCCTGGATGCCCTCCTTGAGCTTCACCAGTTCTTCGGAGTCGATGATCGTCGGCATGAAGCCGGTGACCAGCGCGTGCATACCGTCGTCACTGACGAACCGACGCTTCAGGTCGCCCACGGCGTTGAAGATCTGCTCGCGGGTGAAGCCGGAGTCGGCATAGTGCGTGAACGCCGCGGCCGAGATCACCTTGTTGGCGCCCAGGTGCTTCTCGACGATGTCGTGGACGAGCTTGATGGTCTTGAAGTCTTCGTCGCCTACGTCCGAGACGCCTTCCTTGAGCGGCACGCTGACATAGAGCGGCGCCACGCCGCCGACGCCCTGGTCGATCTGCTCGGCGGCGGTCAGCGCCGTAGAGCCCTTGGCCATGAAGTCTTCGAACGAGAAGTGCGGCTGGATCAGGAAGTAGGGGATCAGCAGCAGGCCGGTTCCGACGATGGCGAGCGCCGCGATCGGGCGGCCGAACTTGGTGGCGAGGAACCAGGCCAGCGGGATCGGCGCGGTGATGGCGAAGCTCGGCTTCGGTGCCTTGAACTTCAGCCGGATGGCGAGCTTCAGGAGCAGCGGCAGGAAGGTCATCAGGCAGATGAAGTTGGTCAGCGACGCGATCGTGCCGGCCAGCGAGAACTCCTGGATGCCCTGGCCCGCGGTCAGCGACAGCGAGGCGAACGACACGAGAGTCGTCAGCATGGTGAGCGCGCTGGCCGGGCCCACGACGCGCACCGTTTCGTCGACGGCCTTGTAGGGATCCATGCCTTCTCGCCAATAGGCGAGCCAGTTGAAGATGAAGAATAAGCTCTCCGCGAAGGCGATCACCAATACGATGGTCGTGACGATGATGGTGAGGAAGGAGAACGAGCCGAACAGGAAGATGATGATGCCCATCACCCACATGATGGCGATGAACGGCGTGGCAGCGACCAGCACGGCGCCCCAGAACGAGCGCAGCGCGATAAGCGCGATCAGCGAGCCCAGCGCGAAGCCGTAGACGGTGAACTTGATCTGGTCGCCGACCGCGGCGCTCAGCATTTCCGAGGTCCAGATCGGCGGGCCGGTCAGTTCGACCTGCACGTCGGTGCTCTCGTAGTCCTTCACCACGTCGCGAAGGCTCGCGATCATGTCCTTGGTGCCGCCACCCTTGGTCATCTCGGGGTTCGGGAACACGATGATCACCACCCCGGACAGGTCCGGGTTGATGAGATTGCGCATCATCGGGTCGGTTTCGTAGAGCTCGGTGAGAGCTGCCTTGACCTGCGCGGGGTCCGTCATCCCTTCGGGCACAGCCGGCAGCGTCGTGCCGTCCGCGGCGGGCTTGCGCAGGGTGAACGCCGACATGGTGCCGGTGACGTATTCGCTGGTGGAGATGTCGAGCGCCAGCGCGCGGATGTTCTCGAGGGTCTCAGGATTGGTGAGATTGGGCGAACTGACGAGCAGGTAGATGTCGTTCTCGAACGTGCCGAAAGTCGTCGCAAGATGCTCGTAGTTGTCGTACTCGACGCCCGAATGGGCGAACACGCGGAGCATGTCGCCATCGACGCTGGCCCGCGGCACATTCACCGCACAGAAGATGGTCACCAGCAGCACGAAGACGGCGACGATCCGGGGCTGCTTGAGCGTAAGATGGCCAAGCGCTTCGAGTCCGAAGCCGATGGAACGGTCATGCCCGAAGGCCCAGTTCCAGAGCCGGCCCAGCAGAGTATTCTTCGACAATAGAATCTTCCCTTAGACGGTGCGCCCCGCGTCAGGCGCGGATTACTAAGGGCTTGGTGGCGGCGCGTCCAGCCGTTTGAGCCGCGCGTGCAAGCCCGATTGCGGCGTGATCCGGCGATTTCGGCCCAAAGTTGCCGCAAACCCACGTCATTGTGATTTCTTCGAAGCGTCGGCTCTTTTCCAATATCGTGGACATCCAGGCCGGCCGGCCAGCGCCGGTTGGTCTTCGCCACGGGAATCGCCTACAGCTTCGCCCAGGTTTCATAGTTCGAAAACGGCCCCGTGGCAGACAAGACCGACGACCAGAACGGCGCACCGCCGCCGCCCTCCGACATCGCTCCCATTTCGATCAGCGACGAGATGCGGGAGTCCTACCTCAGTTACGCGATGAGCGTGATCGTGAGCCGGGCGCTTCCCGACGTGCGCGACGGCCTGAAGCCCGTGCACCGGCGCATCCTGCATTCGATGAACGAGCAGGGCTATGACTGGAACAGGCCCTATCGCAAATCGGCCCGCGTGGTCGGCGACGTGATCGGTAAGTACCACCCGCACTCCAACGACGCGGTGTACTTCTCGTTGGTGCGCATGGCGCAGGAGTTCTCGCTGCGGGTCACGCTGATCGACGGCCAGGGCAATTTCGGCTCAGTCGACGGCGATATGCCGGCCGCCATGCGCTACACCGAAGTGCGCATGGAGAAGGTGACCAATTCCCTGCTCGAGGACATCGACAAGGACACGGTCGACTTCAAGGACAACTACGACAGCTCCGAGCGCGAGCCGACGGTGTTGCCGGCGCGCTTCCCGAACCTTCTCGTCAACGGCGGCAGCGGTATCGCCGTCGGCATGGCGACCAACATCCCGACCCACAACCTGGGTGAGGTGATCGACGCCGTCCTGATGCTTATGGACAACCCCGGTGCGTTCACCGAGGAGCTGATGACGGTGCTGCCCGGCCCGGATTTTCCGACCGGCGCCATCATTCTCGGCCGCTCCGGCATCCGCCAGGCCTATGAGACGGGCAGGGGCTCGATCCTCATCCGCGGCAAGGTCCACACCGAGGAAATGCGCAAGGAGCGCGAGGCGCTCATCATCACCGAGATCCCGTATCAGGTGAACAAGGCGACGATGATCGAGAAGATGGCCGAACTGGTGCGCGACAAGCGCATCGAGGGCATCTCGGACATCCGCGACGAATCCGACCGCAACGGCATGCGCGTGGTCATCGAGCTAAAGCGCGATGCCGTGCCCGACGTGGTGCTGAACCAGCTCTACCGGTTCACCCCGCTGCAGGGCTCGTTCGGCTGCAATTTCGTGGCGCTGAACGGCGGCAAGCCGGAACTGATGAACCTCAAGCAGATGCTGCAGGCGTTCATCGAATTCCGCGAAGTGGTGGTCACCCGCCGCACCCGGTTCCTGCTGAACAAGGCGCGCGACCGCGCCCACATCCTTGTCGGCCTTGCGGTGGCGGTCGCCAATATCGACGAAGTCATCGCCCTGATCCGCACCTCGCCCGATGCCACTGTCGCGCGTGAGCGGCTGATGGAGCGTGACTGGCCGGCGATGGACGTCGCCCCGCTGATCGCGCTGATCGACGACCCGCGCCACAAGATCAGCGATGACGGCACCTTCCGGCTGTCGGACGAGCAGGCCCGGGCCATCCTGGCGCTGACCCTCTCCCGCCTCACCGCGCTCGGTCGCGACGAGATCGGCGAGGAACTCAACGGGCACGGCAAGGACATCGCCGAGTACCTGAGCATCCTGCGTTCGCGCGAGCGGGTGATGGAAATTGTCCGCACCGAGCTGACCGAGATCAAGGAGCAGTTCAACACCCCGCGCATCACCGTCATCGATGACGCCGCCGGCGACTTCGAGGACGAGGACCTGATCGCCCGCGAGGACATGGTGGTCACCGTCACCCATGGCGGTTACATCAAGCGCGTGCCGCTGACGGCCTACCGGGCGCAGCGTCGTGGCGGCAAGGGTCGCTCCGGCATGGCAACGCGCGACGAGGATTTCGTCTCGCGGTTGTTCATCGCCAATACGCATACTCCGGTGCTGTTCTTCTCGTCGGCCGGCCAGGTCTACAAGATGAAGGTGTGGCGCCTGCCGATCGGCGAGCCGCAGGCGCGCGGCCGAGCGCTGATCAACATGCTGCCGCTCGACGAGAACGAGCGCATCACTTCGATCATGCCGCTGCCCGAGGACGAGAGCAGCTGGCAGCAGCTCGATGTGATGTTCTCGACGATCCGCGGCACGGTGCGGCGCAACTCGCTCGCCGACTTCGTCGAGATCAACAAGAACGGCAAGATCGCCATGAAGCTCGATGAAGGGGATGGCATCGTCGATGTCGCCACCTGCACGGCAAATGACGACGTGCTGCTGACCACCGCGCTGGGGCAGGCGATCCGCTTCCAGGTCGACGAGGTCCGCGTGTTCAAGGGCCGCGATTCGACCGGCGTGCGCGGCATCAGCCTCGCCGAGGGCGACCGCATCATCTCGATGGCGATCGTCCACCACTTCGACGCGGAGTCGGCGGAGCGGGCTGCCTACCTGAAGATGAGCCGAGCCGTTCGCGGCGAAAGCGAAGCCGAAGAGACGTCCGACGACGCCGAGGATGCGGTGCCGGCGGGCGAACTGAGCCAGGAGCGCTATGCGGCAATGTCTGCCGCCGAGCAGTTCATCCTGACCATCTCGGAAAACGGTTACGGCAAGCGCACCTCGAGCCACGAGTACCGGATCACCGGACGCGGCGGCAAAGGCATCGTCGCCATGGCGGTGAACAAGCGCAACGGCCCGCTGGTCGGCTCCTTCCCGGTGGAAGACGGCGACCAGATCATGCTGGTGACTAATGGCGGCCAGGTGATCCGCGTGCCGGTCGATGCCGGCCCGGACAACCGCATCCGCATCGTAGGCCGCTCCTCGCAGGGCGTTACGGTGTTCAACACCGCTGACGGCGAGAAGGTGGTGTCGGTCGAACGCATCAGCGAGCCCGAAAGCGAGGACGACACCGAGGGCGGCGAGCCCGGCGATGACGCCGCCGCCTGACGGCGCGGTTCCCACAGTCAAGCAACGGGCGGCCTTGGCCGCCCGTTTGCGTTCCGCCATCGAAGGAAGCTTCGCGCATTGGGAAGCGGTGCCGGATCTCGATTTCGATGCGGCCTTCGAAACCTATCTCGACAAGGCGCTGGCGGCCGAGCTCATCGACATCATACGCCGTAATCCGTAATAGCAACGGGTATTCCTTGATATCTCCGTATTAATGACGGACGATGTAGTCGCATCGCCGGAGCGTCCGATCCGACTTGCGGCGCGGCAAATGTTGTGGCTGGCTCGCTGCAGGCAGCCTGTCTCGTGATCCGGAGTTTCAGATGATCGATCCCGCCATCCTTTTTCCCTATGTAGCCGCCTGCCTGCTGTTCGCGATCGTGCCCGGCCCGTCGGTGACGGTCGTGGTGGCCAATTCGCTGGCGCGGGGAACCAAGGCCGGGCTGTTGACGATCCTTGGCACCGAGATCGCCATGCTGACTATGGTCTTCATCGTCGCTGTGGGGCTGGACGCCGTGATGACGCTGGTGTCGGAGGCCTTCACCATCATCAAGTTCGCCGGCGCGGCTTACCTCGTCTGGATCGGGTTCAGGATGTTCACTTCGTCGGGCAAGCTCGAGATGGGCACGCCGGGGGAGAAGCTGCCGCTTGGCCGCTACGTCTGGCAGGGTGCGCTGATCAACTGGTCGAACCCCAAGACACTGCTGTTCCTCGGGGCGTTCCTGCCGCAGTTCATCGACATGAGCCGCCCGGCCTTCGAGCAGATCATGGTGCTGGGGCTGATCGTGATGGCGGTCGCCACTGCCTCTGACTGCGTCTACGCAGTGATTGCCGGTAGCGCCCGGCAGCTGCTGACCACGGCGCGCGTGCGAATGATGAACCGCGTCTCCGGCGTGATCCTGATGCTCGGCGGCGTATGGCTGGCGTTCCAGAAGCGCAGCTGATCCCGCCTGGGGCTGTCTGAATCGGCGCGGCGGTGCTAGGGCACCGCCGTCATGCCAGATCTACCGATCCTCCTTTCCTTCATCGTCGCGGCGTTCGTCGTCGTCATTGTCCCCGGCGTCACGGTTTCGGCGCTGGTGAGCACGTCGCTGGCCCGCGGCATGGCGGCAGGGCTGTGGATGGAAGCGGGGGTGCAGGTCGGGCGCTTCACCATGGTGCTGGTGGTGGCGCTGGCGCTGCAGGCAGTCACCGGCATCGTCGGGGCGGCGTTTGACATCATCAAGTATGCGGGCGCGGCGTACCTGATCTGGATCGGCTGGGGCTACATCACCAGCCGGCATGGCATCGCCACCGACAGGCCAATAGCGGCGCGCTCGCCGCTGCAGCAGGCGGCGTCCGGCTTCTTCGTCTTGTGGAGCAATCCCAAGGCGCTGATCTTCTTCGGGGCGTTCCTGCCGCAGTTCGTCAACCCGGCGCACCCGGCCTGGCCGCAGGTGATTGTGCTCGGGCTGATCGAAATGGGCGCGGGTCTGGTCACCGACTGTGCCTACATCTACCTCGCCGCCAGGGCACGCGGCGCGCTTGGCGATGACCGCATGCTGCTGGTCAACCGCATCGCCGGCATCGTGTTGATCGGCGCCGCCATCTGGCTGGTGCTGCAGCACCAGGCGTAGACCCGGTGCATCTTGGAAAATGTGAACGAATAACCTCCGTTTGGTAGTGCACGACGGCACGGCTTCTGAATACTGACGCGACAGATCGGAGGGCGAGCGGAATGATCGTCGCTGAATCGTGCGTGCTGCTGGCTACCGAGACGGCCTACGCGAGAGCCATGGAGGCGCTGGCGGCCGATCTGGCGATCTACTTCGCGGCCGGCGTGCATCAGCCGCTCGACAACGCGCGGCAAGCCATCGTCCGGATGCTCGAGCGGACCATGGAACTGCCGCTTGCCACTTATCTAGAAGGCCTCTCCCTCAACGCGTCGGAGGCCGACGAGGCGATGTCGCGAGCGCTCACCCGCATCGGCCAGTCGCTGGAGTTGATTCGTGCCGCGGCGCTGCCGCCTGAGAGGGTGCAGGCCGACTAGCCGGCCAGGCGGAACTTCAGGAAACGCTGCCCCGCATACTCGATTTCGCCGGCTGGCTGGAAGCCCAGCCGCGCTAGCCCCTTCATGCGCGCCCGGCTCGGCGGCAGGAGGATGGTGACGGTGCCCAGTGGCATCTCGGCACCGCGCCGGAGCATTTCGCGGAAGATCGTCGCTCCGTGGCCCCAGTAGCCAGGTAGCAGTACCAGCCCGAGGTCGGCCTCGTCGCCTTCCCGCTGGAAGCCGCCCCAGCCGGCGAAGGCCCCGTCGATGCGGATGGCCCACGGCCCGTAGCCGTTCTTCTGCCACTGCGCATCCTTGCCTTTCGCCCAGTCTATGGCGCGGGGCTCGTCCCAGTGGTCACCGGCGAGCGGCATGTGCCGTCGCACATCCGGATCGTTGAGTAACCCGACGAGCTCGGCGGCGGGGATGCCGGACAGCGGATGGAAGGTGATTTCGGTCATCGCCGGTTCCTGTCGAGCAGTGGGGCAGTATATCGCAGCCGCGCCGCTGATGGGCGCCCCGGCTTGCCAGAATTGCCGAGCCGTGACAGAACCCGGGCCAACAACAACGGGGAGGGCGCTCCGCCATGGCCAGACTAGTCGGCTTTTATCCCGGCTCCTTCGATCCTCTGACCAACGGCCACCTCGATGTCATCGAGCGTGCCTGCAAGCTGGTCGATACGCTGGTGATCGCGGTGGGGACCCACCATTCCAAGAAGCCGCTGTTCAGCCATGAGGATCGCGTTGCGTTGCTCAAGGCCGTGCTCGAGCCGATCGGCAAGCGCACCGAGACGGAATTCCAGTACGTCGATTTCACGGGCCTGATGGTCAATGCCGCCCGCGCCGCCGGCGCCAAGCTGATCATCCGCGGCCTGCGCGACACCACAGACTACAATTTCGAGATGCAGATGGTGGGCATGAATGCCCAGATGGCGCCGGACCTGCAGACGGTCTTCCTGCCATCCAGCCCGCATGTTCGCCACATCTCGGCCACGCTCGTGCGTCAGATCGCCGAGCTCGGAGGCGACATCAGCGCCTTTGTCCCGCCCATCGTTTTGAAGGCACTGAACAAATAATGTCCGATCCTATCAAGCGCGCCGGCATCATCCTTGGCATTCTTCTCGCCGCGGTCGCCGCCTTCTTCACCGTCTCGATCGCCGCCCCTGCGCACGCCCAGTCCGGCAAGCCGCACTGGATTCTCGAGCTCAAGGACGGTGTGGTCGATATCGAGCTGCTGCCCGAACTGGCGCCCAATCACGTAGCGCGTGTCATCGAGCTCACCGAGAAGGGTTTCTACAACGGGATCGTGTTCCATCGCGTCATCGATGGCTTCATGGCGCAGGGCGGTGACCCGACCGGAACCGGCATGGGCGGCTCCGACCTGCCGGACCTGAAGGCAGAATTCACCACCGCGGAGCACTTCACTCGCGGCATCGTCGCGGCGGCGCGCTCCAGCGACCCGGATAGCGCCAACTCGCAGTTTTTCATCATGTTCGCCGACGCGCCCCACCTCGATGGCCAGTACACCATCTGGGGCAAGGTCGTTTCGGGCATGGAGTTCGTCGACCTGATCAAGAAGGGCGCCGGCGACCAGCCGGTCCAGGACCCGGACAAGATCATCTCCGCAAAAATCGAATACAAGTAAGGAAGGCCCATCTGATGGCTTACGCTGATCCCGAGAACACCCTCGTCATCGAGACCACCAAGGGCAAGGTGGTCATCGCCATGCGCCCGGACCTGGCGCCGAACCACGTTGCGCATATCAAGAAGCTGGCGCGCGAAGGCTTCTACGATGGCATCGTGTTCCATCGCGTGATCGATGGCTTCATGGCGCAGACCGGCGATCCGACCGGCACCGGCACGGGCTCGTCGAAGTACCCGAACCTGAAGCAGGAATTCAACGCCGAGCCGCACGTGCGCGGTGTCGCATCGATGGCTCGCGCCCAGAATCCGGACAGCGCCAACTCGCAGTTCTTCATCGTGTTCAACGACGCCCGCTTCCTCGACCGCCAGTACACGGTCTGGGGCAAGGTCATCGAAGGCATGGAAAACGTCGACCAGATCAAGCGCGGCGAGCCGGTGCGCGATCCGGACTCGATGGTTTCCGTGAAGGTCGCGGCAGACATCGCCGAATGATCCGGCCGGCCGCAATAGCCCTGAGCCTTTGCGGCCTCGCCACCCCGTCGCTGGCGACGGAGTGGGTGAACTGCGCGTCGCCCGACGGCGGCGCCAGTTTCGATATTCTCGTCGGCACCACCGACGTGCTCTCTGTCGCTGGCATGACCATCACGGTCGGCGAGAAGGTGTGGGCGACCGACCCCGCCTATGGCCCCGGCGATCCGGTTAGCGTCGGCCAGGCGTTCGAGACCGACACGATGATGCTGGTCGACGCAGTCGATCCGGGTGTCACCACCAAGATCGCCGAGCTTCGCCTGTTCAAGGCCACCGAGGCCGACGCCTCGATCTATGCGGGCACGCTCCGTATTCCCGGGCAGGGTGCCTGGGCGGTGAGTTGCACCGGCCCCTGATGCGCGTCGACGATTTCGATTTCGAACTCCCTGCCGAGTGCATAGCGCTCCATCCTGCCGAACCGCGGGATTCCGCGCGCATGCTGATCGTGCGGCCCGGCGAGCCGCTGGAGGATGGTCGGGTAACCGATCTGTTGCGAGTGTTGCGCGCCGGCGATGTGCTGGTGGTCAACGATACCCGCGTGCTGCCGGCCGAGCTGATCGGCACGCGTATCCGCGGCGAGCTTCGCGCCAATGTCAGCTTCAACCTGCACAAGCGGGTGGATGCCAATACCTGGCGGGCCTTTGCACGGCCGGCCAAGAAGCTGCACCTGCTCGACCGATTGGAGCTGGGCGACAATGGCTCGATTGGCGCCACCGTCTCGGGCAAGGGTGAGACGGGCGAGATCACGCTCGAGTTTGACCTCAGCGGTGCGGAACTGGACGAAGCGATCAAGGCGCATGGCGCCATGCCGTTGCCGCCGTACATCGAAGCCAAGCGCCACACCGAAGAGCGCGACAAAACGGACTACCAGACGGTCTACGCCGCGCGTGACGGCGCCGTGGCTGCGCCGACGGCGGGGCTGCATTTCACCGAGGGCCTGCTGCAGCAGCTGGCCGATCTCGGGGTGAGCGTCGAGCGGGTGACACTGCATGTCGGGGCAGGGACCTTCCTGCCGGTGAAGGTCGACGACACCAAGGACCACGTGATGCACGCCGAGTGGGGCGATATCCCCGCGGCGGTGGTGGAGCGCATCCTTGCGGCCAAGGCCAAGGGCGGGCGAGTGGTGGCCGTGGGGACGACCAGCCTCAGGCTGCTGGAGACGGCGGCGCGGGCCACCGGGACGCTGCAGCCGTTCGTCGGCGACACGGACATCTTCGTCACTCCAGGGTATCGCTTCAACGCGGTCGACATCCTGATGACAAACTTCCACCTGCCGCGCTCGACGCTGTTCATGCTGGTCAGCGCCTTTGCCGGGTTCGAGACGATGCATGCCGCTTATGCGCATGCCATCGGGAACGGATATCGGTTCTATTCGTATGGAGATGCGAGCCTGCTGTTCCGCGCCTGATCTCGACGAGAGCAGCGACCCGGTGCGCCGCGCAGTGCCAAGGAATTCGGCGAGTAGCGAAAGACATCATCCAGTTTGCGGCCCGTCCGCGTGAGGGATATTCTCGTTTGGCGAGGGGATTTAGCCCTCGACAACAGGGAGGAGCGAAAGATGTCCAAATACATTCTGCTACTCAACTGGACCGACCAGGGTGCCAAGACCGTCAAGGAGTCGACCAAGCGCTACGATGCCGCCAAGGAGGCCGCCAAGGCCGTCGGCGGTACGCTTGAAACCATTTACATGACCTTCGGCGCCTATGACCTCGTGACCGTCCTCGATGCCCCCAATGACGAGGCCGCTGCCACGTTCGTACTGCGCACGGGCATGGCCGGCAATATCCGGGCGACGACCCTCAAGGCCTTTGCCGAAGCCGACTATCGCAAGATCATCGGCAGCATCTGATCGCCGGGCAGGGTGACAGGCGCGCGCCGGCCCGCTAATAGGCGCGCATGACCGACTTCTCCTTCACCCTGCAAGCCACTGACGGCATGGCCCGCCGTGGGCGGATCGACACCTCTCGCGGCGACGTCCAGACGCCTGCCTTCATGCCCGTGGGCACCGTCGGCACCGTCAAGGCAATGTATCCCGAGCAGGTGCGCGAAACCGGTGCGGATATCCTGCTCGGCAATACCTATCACCTGATGCTCCGCCCCGGCGCCGAACGCGTCGCGGCGCTCGGCGGCTTGCACGACTTCATGGACTGGCAACGGCCGATCCTCACGGACAGCGGCGGCTTCCAGGTGATGTCGCTGGCAAAGCTGAGGAAGCTGACCGAGAAGGGTGTCACCTTCCGCTCGCATATCGACGGCACGGCGTACGAGCTGACGCCGGAGCGCTCGATCGAGATCCAGACGCTGCTCGACAGCGACATCATCATGCAGCTCGACGAGTGCATTCCGCTGCCGTCCGAGCACAAGGAAATGCTGCGGGCGATGGAGCTGTCGTTGCGCTGGGCGCAGCGGAGCAAGGACGCGTTCGGGCATCAGCCGCATCGCGCACTGTTCGGCATCGTGCAGGGTGGCGATGACGCCGAGCTGCGGGCGAAGTCGGCGGCGGGGCTGAAGTCGATCGGCTTCAACGGCTACTCGATCGGCGGCCTCGCGGTGGGCGAGCCGCAGGAGACGATGTTCCGGGTGCTGTCCGAGATCACGCCGGAGCTGCCGGCGGACAAGCCGCGCTACCTGATGGGCGTGGGCAAGCCTGATGACATTCTCGGCGGTATCGAGCGGGGCGTCGACATGTTCGACTGCGTGCACCCGACGCGGGCCGGGCGGCACGGGCATGCCTACTCGCGCTTCGGTGTCATCAACCTGAAGAACGCCCGGCATAAGGACGATCCGCGTCCCCTCGACGAGACGTCGCCGAACCCGAATTGCCGCCGTTTCAGCCGCGCCTACCTGCACCACCTGATCCGCACCGAGGAAATGCTGGGCGCAATGATCCTGAGCCAGATCAACCTCAGCTACTACCAGCAGCTTTGCATAGGTGCCCGTACGGCGATTGAGGCTGGAAGCTTCGCCGATTATGCGGCACAAACCCGAGCAACATGGGCAGCCGGCGACTTGCCGCCGCTCTGATATCTCCCGGAGAACAGCGTCATGGCCACCCCCCGCAAGTCCCTCCTCAACCCGCTGATGAAGTCGCGGAAGCGGCTTGCGGACACGAACATGCGCGAGCTGTTCGCGGCGGACCCCAGCCGGTTCAAGACCTTCTCGGTGAAGGCCGGCGACCTGCTGCTCGATTACTCGAAGAACCGCATCGACGAGAAGGCGATGGCCGCGCTGTTCGACCTGGCGCGCGCCGCCGGCGTCGAGGAGCGGCGCGACGCGATGTGGAAGGGCGAGCACATCAACACCACCGAAGACCGGGCGGTGGAGCACATGGCGCTGCGCTACATGGGCGACAAGGCGGTCAAGGTCGACGGCAAGGACGTGATGCCGGACGTGCGCGGCGTGTTGGCCGCGATGAAGGTGTTCTCGGACGCGGTGCGGGATGGCTCGATCAAGGGCTCGACCGGCGAGGCGTTCACCGACATCGTCAATATCGGCATCGGCGGCTCGGACCTCGGGCCGGCGATGGTAACGCTGGCGCTGGAGCCCTACACGCGGGCGGACCTTCGCGCGCACTACGTGTCGAACGTCGACGGCGCGCATATGCATGACACGCTGAAGCGGCTCGACCCCAAGCGCACGATGTTCATCGTGGCGTCGAAGACTTTCACCACCGACGAGACGATGACCAACGCGGCGACGGCGCGGGCATGGATCGCCAATGCGCTGGGCGAGGCGGCGGTGCCAGATCATTTCGCGGCGCTCTCGACCAACCTCAAGGCGTGCACGGACTTCGGCATCAAGTCGGATCGTATCTTCGGATTCTGGGACTGGGTTGGCGGGCGCTACTCGGTGTGGTCGGCGATCGGGCTGCCTGTGGCGATTGCCGTCGGGTACGAGAATTTCGAGGCGTTCCTGCGCGGCGCCTACGAGATGGACCAGCATTTCCTCAAGACCAAGCTCGAGAAGAACCTGCCGGTGATCATGGGCCTGCTCGGCGTCTGGTATCGCAACGCCTGGGGGTTCTCGACCCACGCCGTGCTGCCGTACGACCAGCGGCTCAGCCGTTTCGCTGCTTACCTGCAGCAGCAGGATATGGAATCGAACGGCAAGTCTGTGACGCTGGCGGGCAAGACCGTGGACTATCCAACCGGGCCGATCATCTGGGGCGAGCCGGGCACCAATGGACAGCACGCGTTCTACCAGCTGATCCACCAGGGCACCGACGTGATCCCGGTGGATTTCCTGATCGCCGCGCAGCCCCATGAGCAGCTGCCGCCGCACCACGACAAGCTGGTGGCCAATGTGCTGGCGCAGTCGGAGGCGCTGATGCTGGGCAAGACCAAGGACGAGGTGGTGGCGGAACTGACGGCGCAGGGCCTCGACAAAGCCAGGATCAAGGCGCTGACGCCGCACAAGATGTTCCCCGGCAACCGGCCGTCTAACACGCTGATGTATCCCAAGCTGACGCCCGAGCGGCTGGGCAGCCTGATCGCGCTCTACGAGCACAAGGTGTTCGTGCAGGGCACCATCTGGGGCGTCAATTCCTACGACCAGTGGGGCGTGGAGCTGGGCAAGCAACTGGCGAAGGCGCTGCTGCCCAAGGTGCAAGGCACCGAGACGGCGGCCAACCACGACAGCTCCACCAAGGGGCTGGTCGAGGCGTACCTCAAGCTCAAGCAATGATCGAGGCGGTGGAAGAGCAAGGGGTGAAGAAAGCAGCGCCGGTCGGGATCGATCCCGATCGGCTCGCGGCCACGTTTGCCGATTTCGGCCTTGGTGTTCCCGCAGCGATCACCGAACTCCTTGGTGGCGGCGCACGCTCGTTCCGCATCGACCGTGTGGACGGCCAGCCGGTCGTGCTCAAGGTATTCAACGACGCGCTGCCGTACGCGACCGGCAAAGAGACTTATGCGTCGCAGTTGCTACGCGACCTCGATGTGCCGATGACTCGCTTCCTCGCCTCGGACGAGACCCGCACCCGGATGCCGTTCCGCTACACCATCGCCAACTACCTGCCTGGCAGGCAGGTGATGACCTTCAAGGACGCGCCGGACGTCGGCGACCTCTACCGGCAGATGGGTGAGATGCTGCGCAAGCTGCACACCGTGCCGGTGCCCGGCTACGGCGCCTTCGATGCGGACGGCCTCCACGATCCGGTGTCGACCAATACCGAATATCTCGCGCGCCGCTTCGCCCACGGCATCGGCCAGTTCCGCCGCTACGGCGGTGGCGAGGCGCTGGCGCAGCGGCTCGAGGCGATCTTCGCCGCCCATGCGGATGTCATCGCCGAAAGCCGGGGCGCGGTGTTCGCGCACGACGATTTCCAGCCGCACAACGTGCTGGGCGAGCGCGGCATCGATGGCCGCCTGCACCTCACCGGCCTCCTCGATTTCGGCAATGCGCGGGCCTCCGACCCGATCTGCGACCTCGCCAAGGCGCTGTTCTGTTCGGAGCACGATGCGCCGGGCTCGACCCCGCACATCCGGGCGGGCTACGGCTCCATCGATCATCCCGATCCCGAAGCGGCCCTGTGGATCTACACCCTCGTGCACCGCGTCACGATGTGGATGTGGCTGCGGCATGTCGGGGTGATCCTCGAGGGCGAGCGGAATGACCTGATGGCCGACCTCGAGGCAATGGCGGAAGCCGGGAAGTACACCGCGTGACGATCACGACTGAGGCCGACCTCGAAAAGCTGAAGGCTATCGGCCGGGTTTGCGCCGTGGCGCGCGATGCGATGGCGGCAGCGCTGGCGCCGGGGATCACGACGCAGGAACTGGACGACATCGGCCGGCGCATTCTCGATGCGGCCGGGGCACGCTCGGCGCCGGAGATCACCTATGATTTTCCGGGTGCGACCTGCATTTCGGTGAACGAAGAGATCGCGCACGGCATTCCGGGCGGACGGGTGATCCGGGCGGGCGATCTGGTGAACATCGACGTTTCGGCGGAACTCGATGGCGTTTTTGCCGATACTGGTGCGTCGTACCTCGTGCCGGAGGCCGATCCGCGGCTGGTGGCCCTGTGCCGGGACGGCAAGCGGGCCGTGTGGGAGGGGATCCGCGCGGTGAAGACCGGCGCGCCGCTCTCGGGGATCGGCATGGCCATCGGCGCCTTTGCCAAGAAGCACCGCTACACGCTGATCGAGAATCTTGCGAGCCACGGGGTGGGCGACAGCCTGCATGACGAGCCCGGTGAGATTGCCACCTGGCCGGACAAATCCGACCGGCGGGTGATCACCGAGGGGCTGGTGTTCACGGTCGAGCCGTTCCTGTCGCTGGGCGGAAAGCTTGCCGAGCAGCGCGACGAGGACGATGAGTGGACGCTGGTGGCGACCCCGGCGGCGCCATGCGTGCAGTACGAGCACACCGTGGTCGCGACGCGTCGTGGCGCCATTGTGGTGACCGCGGCATAAGTGCGGCGCTGCGCTGAATGGTTTCTGAAGGGTCGGTTCCAAACGCGTTCAAAATCAGTGCGCTAGGGTGAATTCAACGCTGCAGATGCGGCACTGATCGAACCCAAGGACTACTGAAATGACCGTTCTCAACACCCTTCGGCAGACCGGCCGCGCCGCGGTCCTCGCCGTCGTCCTCGCCGGCACCGCCCTGAGCGCGGTTCCCGTGCAGGCTGCTCCCCTCGGCGGCTTTTCGCTCGACGTCAAACCGCAGGGCGGCGAAAGCCAGAAGCAGTTCCAGCAGTTCAAGAAGAAGAACTTCGGCCCGAACGACTTCTTCAACTGGTGCCTGACCGACAAGCAGATCCGCAAGGGCCTCATCAACTACGGCTTCGAGGAGGTCCACATCGTCGACCACCTGGGCAAGAACCGGGTGCGCGTCGAGGCCGCCTACGACGAGTGGTACTACTCATTCCGCGTCAACCGCTGCTCGGGCGTCGTCGACAAGATCAAGAAGCTCTACCCGATCTGGGAAGAGGAAGACGAAGACGACGACGATTGGTACTGAGATCTGAGTAGGGGAGGGGCCGGAAACGGCCCCTTTCTCGTTCCTAGAGATCGATCCGCCGGAACAGCCACCACGGCATATCGCGAACGATACGCATGATCAGCCGCCACCGGCGCGGCGCGTATTGCACCGGGCCGCCGTGGTCGGCAGCGCGTCGCACCAGCCGGGCGACCTCATCGGCCGGAACCAAACGTCGCCCGGGCGGGCTGTTGGCGGTCATCGCCGTGGCGGTGGGGCCGGGTTTCACCACCACGGCGCGCGGGCCCTTGCCTTCGAAGCGATGGGCGATGCCTTCGACCAACGTGGCGATGCCGGCCTTCGTCGAGGCGTAAATGAAGTTCTTCCGTCGCCCGCGATCGCCGGCGACTGATCCCAGCACCACCAGAGAGCCATGGCCCTGCGCTTCGAGCAGGTTGGCGGCGGCGAGCGACCAGAGCGCGGTGGCGGTGTAGTTCGTCGTCATCATCTCTGCCGCGACGCCTAGGTCACTCGCCGCTTCGGTCTGCATCGGCATGATGGCGTAGGCGATGTGGATGTGGTCGACGCCGCCAAGACTGGCAACGAGGCGCGGCAGTTCGGCGGCCTGATCGGACGCGGCCAGATCCACTACAGCGGTCTCGCAGCGGCTGGCGCCAATGGCCAGCAGGGACTGCGCCACAGCCTGCAGCCGATCGGCGCTGCGACCGACCAGCAGTAGCGACGCACCTTCCGCGGCGTAGATCCGTGCGGTGGCTTCGGCGATACCGGAATTAGCGCCGAGGATCAGGACGCGAAGAGGATTGTTGGCTCGGCTTTGCGATTCGAGTTCGTGCATGCGTCACGGCTTATCAGCCATATTGAAACATGGCGTTACGGCGGCTCGTGCCACAATTGGACCTGCGAAGTGACGCCGCGGATGGAACAGAGGCTCGTCTGCCATTTCGTCGGCCAAGGCGGGAAACCGGAAAAACCGCAATGTTCCCCGTGCCCATCGTGTCCGGTTGACACGCGGCGTCACTGCTAGAAGTAACACTGCAAACGCCCGAGGGCTGCACGATAGCGACAATTTGAGCGACCGTGTTTCTGCCCCATTGCCGTCCCGCCCGGGCCACACTGGACCCCTAGCGTTTGCTGGTATCCGCAGCAAATCGGGGGGCATTCCGATGACTGCCTTGACCATCCGTCCGTCCGTCCTGGACGACGATATCTCCAGCGCGCTGGAGCGCGAGAAGAGCCTGTTCGTGGCCCGCAACACCGATCGTTGCAGCCACCTCCTGGTCCGCTTCGGGCCGAACGAGGCCGACAACGACAGCTTCATGATCAGCGCGGCCTTCACGCTTGATGCCGCGCGCAACTGGCATCGGGTCGAAGTGGCGGTACCGATGCAGGAACTGCGGCGCGAGGACGGGCCCGACCGTGGCCTGATCACCGCCTTTGGCGAACTCGATGAAGGGATCAGCGCGGCGCGTATCGCCCGGCTGTTCGCCCCGCTGTCCGTAGCCCAGCGCATGGCCGGGGGGCGTCGCGACTAATTGCAACCGATGGTGGCCGTTATCACGGCCGGGGAGCAGATATGAAGACCTGCTGGTTCATCGTCATCGAAAGCATGGACTCCTGGTGGGTCGACTGCGAGGGCAAGTCTTACGGCCCATTCGATACTCGGGATGACGCCCAGAACGAGGCGAGGCGGATCGCCATCACCTATGGCGACGAGGGCCGCCGCTCCGAGGTGTTCGCGCCCGCCACCGACGGCACCCATCGCCGCATCTGGGTCGGCCCTGATCCGGGCCGCTAGCGCTGGTCGTTGTAGGGCATCTTCACCGAACCCACGCGGCGGGCGAGCGCCGAGAACGATAGAGCGCCGTCGTCGGCGACGGTGGCATTGGCCATGCGCAGCAGCCGCGCGGGGAACGCCAGGGCATCGCGCTCCGCCGGCCGGAGATTCTCCACCGAGCGATTGTCGTTGATGGCGGTCTGTTCCGCCGCGCGCATGGCGTCGTCGACTTCCTGGCGGGACACAAGCCCCTTGCTGATCATGGTCTCGTGCATTGCCGCGATGACCAGGTAGAGGCCTTCGAGCTGCAGGTTGGCAGTGTTCATGGCTCTGCGTCCTTCCCTCTCACTGAAAGAGGCGGGCTGTAGCCCGCCTCCATTCGATGCTGCGCCAATCCTCAGCGGATGAACAGTACGATGATGATGATCAGCCAGATGGGAACGCCCAGCAGCCAGAGTCCAAGTCCTCTCAGCATTGTTCTTCTCCTCTCTGTCAGACCCGACGGAACACCGAACGAAACGCGGTGCCCTTGTCGCGGTGATTGCCACCTTGCTGCGCGGCCCAGAACGCGCCGACGGCGCTGACCAGCAGCGAGGCGGCAGTCAGGAAGGCGGCGACGATGCCGGTCTTGCGAGCGGTCTCGGCGGCAGCCGCGGCGTCAGCCTTGGCCTTGTCGACGGCAGTCATCACGTCGTTGACACGCGTGGTCGCTTCTTCAGCGGTGAGGCCGGTGTTGGCCGCAACCACCTGCGCCAGGTAGGCCTTGTCGGGATCGCTCACCGATCCGGCGAGGGCGCCCTGGGCGATGATCCGTCCGGCTTCGCCACGAACCGCAGTGGTGTCAGTCGCAGGTGCGGCAGGCGCGGCGGTTGGCGAGGGACGGAACAGCGTATCAACGAAGTAGGCGTTGGGATCGATGACGCTACCGGCGTCGTCAGCAACGGTGGCCGCGGCGTTGGTCAACGTGGCCGCCGCGCCTCCGACGGCATTCGCCGCCGCGGTGATGCCGCCGACGGCAATCAGTCCGCCGACGACCAGGGCGCCACCCCAGACGAGCAGGCCATGCGCACCATCACGCACGTCGACCTCGTCTTCGTTGGCATCATGGTGACGCCGGCGCAGCCGTCCAGTCACATAGGCGCCGGCCATGAAGCTGGACACTTCGACCCAGAGTAGCCAGAGCGCCGCCGCGATCGCGATCCAGATCGGTGCAACATCGGGGCCGGCGTGGAAGTTGACGAAGCTGAGCCCGATCGCCGAACCGAAGCTGAGCAGCACCAGCGAGATTGCCGAAGCAATCACGATACCGGCGATGATTGCCGGCCAGTCGACATAGGAACTGTTGTCGACATTGACGGCCGGGGGCGCTGTGACGATGACATCTGTAACCGAGGGAATGGTCATGGTGCGTCCCTCAACGAAGGCCGAAGAAGGACAGTACCGCCAGGATCACGACCACGAGGCCGACCAGATAGATAATGCCGTTCATTTTCTTGTTGTCTCCTTGACCTTTACGGTCATGGAGAAAGTCGGATCGAGGCCATTGGTTGCGCCAGATCGGTAGATATTCCTAGTCGGCGTCCTTGGTGTGCCGATCGATCTGTTCGAGAGTGCTTTGATCGCGTTCGACGCGGTCGGCGATCATCTTCTTGAGCTTGTGTAACTCTTGGCCGGTCAGGTCCTCGGCGCCGATCAGCCGGTTGTCCGCCTTGCGTACTGCGAGGATCAGGTCGTCGAGCTTTGCTTGCACGGCCTCGCCGTCGCGGTTCTGTGTGTGCTGCACCACAAACACCATGAGGAAGGTGATAATGGTGGTCGCGGTGTTGATCACCAGCTGCCAGGTTTCCGAGAATCCGAAGAACGGCCCGCTCGCCGCCCACAGGACGATGAGCCCGCAGGCAAGAGAGAAGGCCACCGGCTTGCCGGCGCCTCGGGAAACGAGGTTGGAGAAGCTGTGGAAGAAACTCTGAGACATGATCGAGCCCTGCATCTGTGACGCGTGGCTATCAATCGATGGGGTGTGCAGCGAGTTCCATGGCGCTTGGCCTTGAAACTGCGCGAAAAGTGGTACGCCCGGATCGCCCGCAGAGCTTAGCGATGCGTGTGGCACGGTTTGTGGCACGCCCTCGTAGCGTGGTGCACCGCCAACTAGATCAGCTGACCGTGCGCCGACCAAGCACGATCGCCGTCGCTAACGAAGTATCAGCGTCGCCATCGTTAGGGCCCGCTTCGCGCCAAAGCGGACTGTGATCCTTTTTGCACATGGCTCGCCGATGCGATCAGCCAGTATCCGTTGGGAGGCGCTCCTGATCCAGCCTAAGGGCCCCCTCTAAGTCATCCGCTCGGACCTCCAGTGCTTCCACGCCGCCAGTGTTCGGCAGGATTATCGTTCTTGTCAGAAGATGTGCGGTCGAGGAAACGTCCAGGAGCTCTCGCCTGACACGGACTTCGAACGTCCCCGGATTGTGTGGTTGCTCGGCCTGGAAGGGCGAATGGGTGACGGAAGGGCACCCATTCGGTTGTGGCGGTGTCGGATGACATGGTTCGCTCTCCTCGCTGACTATGTGGACGAAGCTGGCTCCATCGCATCGAGCAGCGCATCGACGCGGATGGTTGCGAAGTTCGAGAAGGTGTCCGACACAGCGTAGGGCAGAATGATGCGGGCGCCGTGACGAATAGCGCCGCAGGTATAGACGACGTTGGGGACGTAGCCCTCGCGCTGCGATGGATCCGGATAGACCAGCGGCTCGCGCGAGCGGGCGAGGACCTTTGTGGGGTCGTGCTTGTCGAGCAGCGCGGCGCCGATGGCGTAGCGGCGGACAGGGCCGACGCCGTGGGTGAATAGCAGCCAGCCTTCGTCGAGTTCGATCGGCGAGCCGCAATTGCCGATCTGCACGAACTCCCAGGGCCATTCTGGCTTCAGGATCGGCACGCCACCCTCCCAGGTGAGCAGGTCGTCGGAATAGATCAGGTAGAGGTTCTCGTTGTCCTGCCGGCCGATCATGGCGTAGCGATCGCCGATCTTGCGAGGGAACAGCGCCATGCCCTTGTTGCCAGCAGCACTGCCTTTGAGAGCGCGCATTCGGAAGCTGACGAAGTCCTGGGTCTCGAGCAGTTCCGAGCGGATGCCGCGGCCGTCATAGGCGGTGTAGGTGGCGTAGTAGGTCTGAGTTCCCTCATCCTCGAAGCTGACGAAGCGTGCATCCTCGATGCCGTTCGACTGAAACGAGGTCATCGGAAAGATGACCCGCTCGCTGATGTCCTCGCCGGCGTTGAAGGCGAACTCCACTGGCTCGTCGCTGAAGGGCGGAATCGGCGTCTTGAGGCGCGCCATGCTCGCCAGCCGAGCCGTCGGATCGATGGCGACGCTGCCATCCTTTGAGATCGTACCGGCCCGGAATGTCAGCGACGACACATGCCCCTCTCCCACCGCCCGTAGGCTCAGGATGAAGCGCAGTCCACCAGGTGGCGCGAGGCTCTGATCGGGGTGAGCAACGATGCTCGGATTGAACAGCGCCGAGGACTCGAACGAGTACTCGTGGAGGAAATAAGCGCCGATCAGCTGGCGCTGAACCGGGGTGAACACCAGGTGTTCCGAAAACGCCTCTTCCATTTCGATGGCGCGGGCATCGAACCCGGCGAGCAGGTTCCGGTGCCGTCCGTCGAAATTGTGCAGCACATCCTTGAGCTGCTGCGACGCACTTTCGACATCGAGCGAGAGGACGCGATCGACGATGTGATTGGCACGGGTCTTTTCATGCGGCTTCAGGTCCTTCGGCTCGGTCGCCGGCTTGAACGGCCGGACGATCACCCGAGCCGGATCAGGTCGCAGGTAAAGTGCCTGCCGGTTGAGGAAGGTGACTGGCGACAAGGCGACCTCTGAACTGTTGATGATGTGGTCTCGCGGGGCGGTACAGCAGCGGCAGCGGCTGCAAGACGTCGACGCGTTCGATACGCCGCATGTCAGCGAGTCCGAGCAGGTACGAGACGACGGACTCGCCGCCACAGTTCTCGTTCGGACGGTCCGGATGGAGACCGTCCTTGCAACTGCCGGTCTCGACATCGACCAAGGGCTTGCCCAGGTCGTTGCTGCCGCGGAACCACGCGAAGGCGCGCCGGGCGGCAGCGCGCCAGCGATCGTCGCCGGTGGTTTTCCAGGCTTCGAGGCAGGCGGCTATGGTCGCTGCAGCTTCGACCGGCTGCTGGTCGAAGGCCTTGGGCGGTTGCCGGACGTCTCCAAAACCTTCGGTGCCGACCGGGCGGAACAGCCCGGATGGGGAGGTCTGTCGCTGCAGCAGCCAATCGAGGGTCCGCAGCCCAGCCTCCGCGTAGCCGGGCAATCCGGTCGAACGGCCGCAGACGATCAGCGCCTCGCAGATGCGGGCGTTGTCGTAGGCGAGCCCGTCCTCGAACCACACCCAGTCGCGGGTCTCGACCTGGCGCAGCAGAGCGACGAGCCGATAGGCCAGCCGCAGGCGGAACTGCGAGGCGAAGTCGTCGCCTGACTGCACCTCGCAATATGCATTGAGCCCGAGCAAGGTGAACGCCCAGGCCCGCGGCGAGCTGAAGCTCTCCACCGGCGGCAGCGCTTCGGCGAACAAGGCTGCGGCCCAACGCCTACGTGTTGCGCTGACATCATCGCGGGCGGTGACACCGAGCGCCCACAGCGTGCGGCCGTGGCTGTCCTCGGAGCCCTGCTCCTCCAGCCAGCGGCGGTCGAAGCCCATGAAGTTGCGGAAGCGCTTGGTGTCGCGATTGAAGGCGTGCTGAACGAAGGCGGCATAGGCCGAAGTCATGGCCTCGGGCAACTGGTCGGCAGTGAAGCCGTGCAGCGAATTGGCAAGCAGCAGTCCGCGGGCATTGTCGTCGACGCAATAGCCGTGCGAGCGGTCCGGAATGGTGTGGATGGCGTGCTGGAACAGTCCGGTGTCGTCGGTCATCGCCTGCAGGTGGCCGATCGAAATCGGCGGCAGGAGCCGGCCATCACCCGGCGGCGTCATGATGTGGATGCGGGCCGGTTGCGGCGCCTGTCGCTTTTTGGCGACCGCCTGGAACAGCTCCAAGTAGCGCTCGGCAGTCTGCGTCCAGGTCATCGAACGGCTGGCGGCATAGGCGCGGTTTCGCATCGCGCGGTGTAGCGGCTCATTGCCGAGCACGTCGGCAATTTGGGCACCCATTGTCGCGGCGTCACCGAACGGCACCAGTATGCCGCGATTGTCCGCCAACAATTCCAATGCATGCCAGTAGGGCGTCGAGACCACGGCCTTACCGAGCCCGAAGCTGTAGGCCAGCGTACCCGACGTCATCTGCGCCTGGTTTAGATACGGCGTGACGTAGACGTCGCACATCGAGATGTATTCGAGCAGCGTCGGCCGGTCGACGAACTGGTCGAGGAACACGACGTGCTTGGATATCCCGAGGTCCGCTGCGCGCGCTACGAGACCCTCGCGATAGGTTTCGCCTTGGTCGCGGACGAGATTGGGGTGGGTGGCGCCGAGCACGACGTAAACCGCATCCGGCCGGTTCTTCAGCACCGCCGGCATGGCGTCGATCATTACCTCGATGCCCTTGTTCGGCGACAGCAGGCCGAAGGTCAGGATCGTCGTCTTGCCGGCAAAGCCGAGCCGCTCCTTGGCGCCGTCGGGTTCGACGAAGGCGAAATCGGGGATGCCGTGGGGGATCACCTCGATCTTCTCAGATGCCGCCCCATAGGTGCCGACCAGCAATTCGCGTCCCTTGTCCGCCATCACCACGACGCGCGCCGACACGGCGATGATACGTTCGAGCACCCGCCGCTGTGCGGTGCTCGGCGTTTCGAGGACGGTGTGGAGCGTCGTGACTACTGGGACGCTGAGCCGATCGAGCAGCTTGAGGATATGTGCGCCCGCCTCGCCACCGAAGATGCCGAACTCGTGCTGGAGCGAGACCGCATCATACTCACCCGCGTTGATGATCTGGGCAGCGCGGACGTAGTCTTCCTCATGCTCTTGCCGCACCTCAAAGCTCACGACCGGAGGGTAGACGTAGTCCCGCCCGCTATCGGTCATGGCGACGATGGCCGTCTCAATGCCGATCGGCGAGGCAGCGACCGCTTGCTGCAGATCGGTGGTGAAGGTGGCTATGCCGCAGCGACGCGGCAGTGAGTTGCCGATGAATGCTACGCGGTGGATGGCCTTCATGACTGCCCGCTCCACGGCAGCGTCGGCGCGCCCTTGGAGGAGCGGCCGAGGCCCAGCTCCGGAAAGCGCTCCGCCATCACCTCCATCGGGATGCCGTTACGGCTCTGCAGCAGGGCGGCAATCGGGCTGTTGGCGACATAGGCCATCAGCCCCTTGGCACCGCGCTCGCCGGTGCGGACCGTCGCTCGGTGCCCCTTGAGAAACATTGCTTCGCCGGAGGCGACCTGCATCAGGTCGAATGCCGCCTCGCCCTCGAGGATCAGCACCCAGGTTTCGCTCATCGCATCGACTTCCCAATGCGAGTTGGGCGCGAGGTCGATGCGCTCCAGAACGAAGTAGGGGCTCTGCGCCATTACATTGCGCACATCGGACAACCGGGTCGGGGCGAGCTGCGCGGTCGCCGGTCCGGGGGTAGATGCTCCGACACCGCCGTCGAGATGCAGCTCACGCTGCCGGCCGTAGTCGAACAATCGGAATGTCGCGTCGCTGCGCTGCTGGATCTCGGCAATGACGAGGCCCGCGCCAATGGCATGGATGGTCCCCGCCGGGACCAGCAAGGCCTCATCAGCCTTTACCTCCTGCCATTGCACCAGCTCGGGGATCGAGCCGTCGGCGATGGCGGCGCGCAGCTGCGGCGCCGTCAGCTCGCGCTTCAGTCCGAGAGCGACCCGTCCCTCCGCGGTGGCGGAGAGCACGTACCAGGCCTCGGTCTTGCCGTGCGGCAGGCCGATGGACTTGGCGAACGTATCGTCCGGGTGCACCTGGATGGAAAGAGGTTCATCGGTGAAGAGGAGCTTCAACAGCAGCTCCGGTTCCGGCGCGTTACGGTCAGCACGCTGGAACCAAAGCTCTCCTACGGCGACGCCATCGTGACCGAGTTCGCTCCACGGCCGCAGGTCGGTCTTGCCCCAGGGTTTGCGCACCACCGTCGTCGATGAAAGTTCCATGGTCATGGCAAGTCTCCTGGGGTGGTGGGGGCGATGGGCGGGGCGTCGATGACGCCGCTATGCGCGCTTCTTGTTCGATGGGGAACTGGAGAGATTGGCCTTGGCCAGCAGTCCATCGGTGGCGGCCGGCGCCGCCACCTTGATCTGCTTGGGCTTCTTGGCTTCGCGATTGCTGTGTTTCTGGCTCTTGGCCATAGCAGGCTCCTTGCACCGATGGTGCGGTTGGGAACGACGGTGGGGGTAGGGGTCAGACCGATGCGAATGCCCGCTCGGCGAGGTGCGGGTGAGCGGCAGCGACGCCGAAGCCCCGGCGGCTCGCATAGAAGCCGCGGCTCGCCAATGCCGTCGAAACACCATCGCAGTGGCCGGCGAACATGGCGTCGTCGTTCGATACGGTCGCGATGTAGCGCCAGGGCTGTCCTGTAGGATGGTGCGGCAGCGCCGCAGGGTTGTCCGCGTCGCCGACGAGAGACGGACCACCAGCCCGCGCCCCGCGTGGGGCGCCGGTTGCATAAATCTTCAAAAGCACTTGATGTCCTAAGTCTGCCCAGCGTGCCGAGAAATCACGGCACACCGATATCAATCAGCTCGGGCAGCAGGGAGCTTTATAGCTCTGCGCCTTTGCAGGCGCGTTGTCCAATTTATTCGGGATCGCAATTATCACGGGCCAGACCAGATACTTTTGAGGTGGACGTAAAAGCTTTAGCTATCGGCAGTTTAGCTCGCTACTCGAACGAATTTGTGGGACGCGCCGGTAAACCGAGTGATATGCCCGCCCCAAGGAGGAGCGCCGATGGCCACCATGTACTTCGTCCAGGGCTTCCGCTCGAAAGGGCGAAAGCTCGAGCCCGACCTGCCGCAACCCGCCAGAAGCCCCGAGGCAGCAATCGCCGCCGCCGAACGATTGGCGCCGACACGCTCAGGCGTCTGGGCCTACTCCGCCAACATCGACCAGGAAACCGACACCTACGACGAACCACGCGAGCTGTTTCGTAGCGGCACCCTGCCTCCCGGGCTGGGGGAATAGCAGCTTGCCTGTTCGGGGCACTTCGACCGGAACCGACATCGACCCTTATTTGTTCGCTTCCTGCAGCACCATACCCGTACTGCGGTCAGGCGCCGCTTCCTCGGTCCCCACTCCCACCTCCTGGCCTAGGTACCCACCCGCAACCCGACCGCACGGCCCGCATCAAGGCTGCGCTGCGGAACCCGGAAGGGTACGACGCCCGGTCGCTGCCGGCTCAGAAGTTCCACGCCCAGATCATCTCGTTCGACCGAGCGGCGTGATCTACACACTGGCACAAATCTGGCACAGAAAGTAACTCTGTGACTGGAGAGTTCCTTAATTAAGGGCTCTAAAGTACTGAGTTGATTGGAGGATTTTGGTACGCCCGGATGGATTCGAACCATCGACCATCCGATTAAAAGTCGGGCGATAGCCCGGCGATTTACAGGCACCTTCGGCGATCATGCGCCATTCGTGCGCCACCAACGGCATTGCCGGCCTTACGCCATCATGCCTTCCGCGATGCGATCCATCGATTTCTTGTGGTCATCCGAGGGGAACAAATGTCCGTAGCGATCCATGGTGATCGCTAGCGTCGCGTGACCGGCCCATGTCTGAACAGTCTTCGGCGGTCGGCCATCCTCAATCCACGCGCTCACTGCGAAATGGCGGAGGGAATGCCAGCCGACGTGAGGCTGTTCCGCCTTCTCGAGCAACGGCTTGAACTCTCGCTTGAGCAAATTGCCGTGGTTGGTGAAGACCCGTTTCGGTGCCTCTTCGCCCTTACGCCGGATCTCGATCGGGAACACGAGATCGTCGGGCAGGGCGCTGCCCTTGAATGCCCTCAATGCGTCGACCAAGGGCTTTCCGATGGGTACGGTCCGCTGGCCGGCAGCCGACTTTGTAGTGTCTTCGTCGCCGTACCTGTCCAGCCGCGTTTCAACCTTCACCGTCCCCTGATCTAGGTCGAGATGGCGCCAGCGCAGCGCCCACTGCTCCGAAGCCCGCAGGCCACTAAGGGCGGCAAACTGCAACCGTATCCTCAGGGGGGGAGGCGCCGCTTTGAACAAGGCGCGCATAGCTTCCTTAGATGGGGGCGTGACCTTCTTTGGACCCTCTTGACGGGTACCGATCACCTTCGTTCCGTGGGCCGCGTTTGAGCCGACTAGGTTCTTTGATACCGCATAAGCCAATGCGCGGCTTAGGGCCGCGATAGAACGGCGTGTTGCCGTTACTGACAAGCCGGCACCGCGTAGCCGGTCGACAAGGTCGGTAACGTCGCCCGGGGTCAAATGGGCTAGCTTGATGTGGGCAATGCCATCGGAGAAGGCGGTGGCGCGGTTGCGAACCTTTGCGTCCTCATCCGACCGGGCTTTGCAGACGACGTAGTTATCGATCTCCGCGCGGGTCGTGGCGAGGTAGCTAGCAGTGGCACGCTCCCCGCGCTCCAGGCGACCTTCTAGGTAAGTCAGATACCGATCGCACGCATCGGCCACCGTCAACTTTAGTGCCTGTTCACGATAAGCGCCCTTGCTAACTTGGCCTTCAACCTCGACTCGCCGGGCGTCCGCTGCGCGCTTCGTGGCGAACTGTTCCTTATGCCGTTTGCCTGCGGCGTCAGTAAAAGCGAGCGTCCAAGCCTCGTGCTGCCCGCTCTTGTTCGACCATTTGCGTTTGGTGACTGTTGCCATCTCGACCATCCGACTCGATGGAACATGATGGCACGCATGGTGAAGCATCCGCAAGAACTGCAAATTGCCTTTGACCGACTCGTACAGATGTTAGCCTACACTATCGGCACGGTGGTTGCCGTGCACACAACACGGAGAAGATCATGTCACCTGCAAATGACAACACTACTCAGGCCGACCTGCTGCTGGGCGCATCCGCGATTGCGGCGCACCTTGGCATCACCCGCCGTCAGACCTACCGGTTAATCTACGACGAACTTGCCCCGACGTTCAAACTCGGCGGCACTGTTGCAGCACGTAGATCATCGCTCGACCGATGGCTTGCCAGCGCCGAACAGGGCAGGGCGGCCGCGTAAACGTTCCTCACAGAAGGCTCCAAGGGCGTCCTTCGATGGTCGGGCCTGCTGCCGAATCTGCCTTTGTCGGCCTCATGCACTGTCGTCTCGAAGATCCTTAGTTAGGCGAGCAAGTTCCGAGTTAAAGGTTTGTGGATTCATCGTTTCCCGGACGTGATCGCCACGAAGAGAAACAAGGCGCCCGTGACGCTATCGTGTACCAATTTCCGGGAAGAAGGATACGGGCAAACTATCGAAGTCGTGGAAGACGGCACTCGGACCGCCGGCGCTCGACTTTCGGAACGCTCATCCTGAAGCCGAGCGCCTCGTCGCTCGATCGTCTTATGCGACCGGCATCAATCCCACGCCGTCAACGATGGGAACCGGCTTGGGCAACCGGGCTGCTGCCGGCGCGGGTGGGGGATCGTCGTCGTCATCATCATCGCGGTGAGCCCACCCCTTCCAATGCCACTTCGAGTGAGCGGCTTTGAGGCGACGTTCGTCCTGCTCGCTGTCGTATTCGTCCGATGGATAGAACGCTCTTTTCATCTCCATACCTC
>NZ_JBFUFI010000015.1:0-124618 GCF_056403495.1 Devosia sp. P2_G7 | reverse complement strand
GCGACCGCGCCCGTGTGGGTGACGGGGGCAGAATCGCATGGGTGCGGGAGTGGGGGGATTACTTCGTGCGGATTTTCTTTGATGCGGCAGTTGTCTCCCTCCCCCGTTGCGGGGAGGGATCAAGGGTGGGGGGTGCAACACGCTCCGGCGGTGCGTGGGACGGGGTGTGGCGCTATCGCTTCGGCCGAGCAGAAGCGGCCGCAACCCGGGAAACGAAATACCGACAAGGTGTTACCGCAAAGTCGCAGCAGCCTAGCTGACGACAGTAATCTTCTCGCTGGCGCGGGTGACGCCCGTGTAGAGCCAGCGTTGCCGGTCCTCGCGGAAAACATAGCTTTCGTCGAACAGGTAGACGTTGTCCCACTGGCTGCCCTGGGCTTTGTGCACAGTGAGGCAGTAGCCAAAGGTGAACTCGTCGTACTGGCGGCGTTCGGGCCAGCTCAGCTGATCTTCTTCGCCGGAAAAGAATGCGGCGTGGGTGACGACCTTGGCTTGGGTCACCTTGGCGCCGGTGACTTCGTCCGGATCGAGCGTCATCGAATAGCGGGCGTTGGAGCGCTTCTTGACTTCGGCGGCGGTCCAGATCTGGCCATTGAGCAGCTTCTTGATCGGGTTGTTGCGCAGGCAGACGAGGCGATCGCCGGAGACCGGTTCGTGCCGCGGGAGTTCCTTGATCTCGCGGATGCGGTCGTTGTAGGCGACGCGCGTCTTGTTGCGGCCGGCCAGCACCTGGTCGGCCTCCATCACCGCATCGCGGTCGACGTCGGAGCGTGGGATGACGAGGCTTTCGCCGTAGCGGCCGTGCTCGAGATAGCCGCCCTCGCGGATCTCCATCGACATGCGGATGATCGGATTGTCCGCCGCCTGCCGATGGATCTCGGTGAGCATGTAGTCGGGCTCGTCGGCAGTGAAGAAGCCGGCGCCCTGTACCGGCGGCAGCTGGAACGGATCGCCCAGCACCAGCACCTTGGTGCCGAAGCTGAGGAGGTCGCGGCCGAGCTGCTCGTCGACCATCGAGACTTCATCGATGACGATAAGGTCGGCGGTCAGCGCCTCGCTCTCGGGGTCGAGCGCGAATTTCGGCTCGCCGTCTTTTTCTGAGACCAGAGCGTAGATCAGCGAGTGGATGGTCGAGGCACCGCGGGCGCCATACTTGCGCATCACCATCGCTGCCTTGCCGGTAAAGGCGGCGTATTTCACCGACTTCACGCCTTGCGCGAGATGACGGGCGAGCGTCGACTTGCCGGTGCCGGCCCAGCCGAACAGGCGGAAGACCTGCTTGCCGTCCTTGTCCTTCAGCCAGCGCGACACCGCCTGCAGCGCTTCGTCCTGTTGCGGCGACCACTCCATCAGGCGATGCGCACCGTGACGGTTCCGATGCCGGCGATCGAGCCCTCGAGCAGGTCGCCTTTCGCTACGGCGGACACGCCGGCCGGAGTGCCGGTGAAGATCAGGTCGCCGGGGAAGAGTTCGAAGTACTTCGACAATTCGGCGATCACGTGGGCGACGTCCCAGGTCATGTCGGCGATGTCGGCCGACTGCCGGGTTTCGCCGTTGACGCGGAGTTCGATAGCACCTGTCAGGGGCGCAGCGATGCCCTTGGCCGGGACCAGCGTGCCGATGGGAGCCGAATGATCGAAGCCCTTTGCCACTTCCCAGGGTTTCGCGCCCTTCTTGGCCCAGGCCTGCAGGTCGCGGCGGGTGAGGTCGATGCCGACGGCATAGCCCCAGACGTGGCTCATCGCATCGGCGACGGCGATGTTCTTGCCGCCGGTGCCGATGGCGGCGACCAGCTCGATCTCGTGGTGGTAATTGTCGGTCTGCGGCGGATAGGGCGAATCCGCGCCGTTGATCACCAGCGCATCGGCGGGCTTGGAGAAGAAGAACGGTGGTTCGGCGTTGGGGTCATGCCCCATCTCGCGCGCATGCTCGGCATAGTTGCGGCCCACGCAGTAGATGCGGCGCACCGGATAGAGGCCACCACCGGCGACGGGGATGGCGGGCTGCGGCGGCGGCGCGATAACGTATTCGGACATCTCATTTCCCATCTTCAAGCGCGCCACACTAATCGAATCGGCCGTGGGACAAAATGAGAACTTTGCGGCCGTTCACGATACTGTCGAAAGCTCGACGCCCGGGATCACGCGTTGTCAGATCGCGATGCCACTTGACTTGCCGACCGGCGCGCGTTCGGGTCCGGCCGCTACAAGGAGCCGCAGTGAATGCAGATTGTCGACAACTTGATTGCGGGGCGCGAGTGCTTTGCGCTAGGGCTAGCTGAGTAGAGACGGAGCGACGGATGCGCTGGCAGAGAACCGTGACCATGGTCGAGGCGCATGCCGAGGGCGAGGTCGGCCGCGTCGTCACCGGTGGGGTGATCGACGTGCCCGGCGCGACCATCGCCGACAAGCTGCGGCATATCAACGAGGTGGACGACAGCCTCCGCCGCTTCCTGGTGTTCGAGCCGCGTGGCGCCGCGGCGATGAGCACCAACCTGATCTTTCCGCCCACCCGCCCGGATGCCGATATCGGCTTCCTCGTGCTGCAGGGTGACAAGGCGCACGCGATGAGCGGCTCGAACTCGATCTGCCTCACCACGGTGCTGCTCGAGACCGGCATGCTGCCGATGACCGAGCCCGAGACCATCGTGCGGATCGACACCGCCTCCGGGTTGGTCACGGCGCGCGCGCACTGCCGCAACGGCAAGTGCGAGCGCGTGACGCTGACCATGAACCCGTCTTTCGCCTACGATCTCGATGTGGTGGTCGAGGTCGAGGGGCTGGGCAAAGTGAAGGTCGATATCGGCTATGGCGGCATCTTCTATGGGCTGATCGACGCCGCGCAGCTGGGCCTCGAAATTCGGCCGGATATGGCGAAGCGCCTCGTCGAGGCTGGCACGGCGGTACATCGCGCCATCAACCAGAAGCTCGATATCCGGCATCCGGAGATCGAGGCGATCCGCGGCATCTCCTACACCATGTTCACCGGCCGCAATGCTGCGGGCGAACTGAAGGGCGCCACCATCCTGCCGCCCGGCCGCATCGACCGCTCGCCCTGCGGCACCGGCAATTCAGCGCGCCTTGCGGTGGCGGCGGCGCGCGGCGAAGCGAAGCTCGGCGACAAGTTCACCGCGCGCTCGATCATCGACTCGACCTTCGAGGTCTCCTATTCCGCCGACACGAGCGTCGCGGGCCGGCCGGCGATCATCCCGACCATTGCGGGGCGTGGCTGGATCCACGGTATCCACCAGGTGGGCTGGGACCCGTCCGACCCTTATCCGCATGGCTACTCCGTGGCCGACACCTGGGGCGACGCGTTCGATCTGTTGAACTGATGAAACCACTCGCTCAAGGCTCGACCATTGCCGTCATCGGCGGCGGCATCATCGGCACCAGCGCCGCCTATGTGCTCAACGAGCGCGGCTATCGCGTCACGCTCTACGATCGGGCGGAGCCCGGACGCACCGGGCCAAGCTTCGGCAACGCTGGACATGTCGTCGGCTCCGGCATTTTCCCGCTGGCAGAACCGGGGATCGCGCTCACCGGCCTGCGGATGCTCGCCGATCCCGAGGGGGCACTGAAGGTGCCGCCGGCTTATCTCGGCAAGATCACCCCGTGGCTCTGGCGCTTCTGGCGCGCCAGCTATGGCGATGCCTACGAGCGCGGCATCCAGGCGCTGATCGGCATGAACCGCGGCGCGGTCGAGGACACCGAGGCGCTGTGGGGCCGGGCAGGCATCGGCCACATGCTGAAGCGGGCGCCAGCGCTCTACCTCTATGAGAGCGAAGCCAGCTGGAACGCCTCGCGCTCGCACTGGAAGCGGCGGATCGCCGAGGGTTTTGCCTCGCACTTCGTCGACGGGGCAGCGATCCGCGAGCTCGAGCCGCACCTTGCGCCAATCTTCCCGCGCGGCGTGCTGTCGGACGACTGGGCCATCGTCACCGATCCATTCGAGGTGGTGACCGGCCTGTTCGAGGCTGGGCTGGCGCGCGGTATCACGCACCAGCGCGTCGAGGTGACGGCCGTCGCGCCGGCGGGCGAGGGCGTCGAGCTGGTCGCGGATGGTCGCGCAACGCCGTTCGACGCAGCGCTGATTGCTGCCGGCGTCTGGTCGCGGCCGCTGGCCGATGGGCTGGACGAGCACCTGCCGGTGGAGGCCGAACGCGGCTACAACCTGACCTTCCCCGGGCGACAGGCGGCCATCAACCGGCCGCTGGTGCTGAGCGACCGCGGCGTCGTGGCAACCTCGTTGACCCCAGGCCTGCGGCTCGGCGGCTGGACCGAACTGGGCGGCACTGAGCTGCCGCCGAACCCTTCGCGCTGGAAGAAAATGGCCGAGATCGCCGGCGCGGTGCTGCCCGAACTCGCCGGGGCAGAGGCCAACCCGTGGATGGGGCATCGGCCGTCAGTGCCGGATTCGGTGCCAGTGATCTCGCGCTCCGGCAGGCACCCGAACGTGTTCTATGCTGTCGGGCACGGTCACTACGGGCTGAGCCAGTCGGCCAAGACCGCCATCATGATCGGCGAACTCGTCGCGGACGCGGCCGACGAGCGCTATGCGGCGCATTCGATTTCGCGGTTCGCCTAGACCTCGATGTCGAACACCAACAGGCCGTCGCGACCGCCCTCGAGGGCGGCCACCAGCCGCGCGCCAGCCTCCTTGTGCTTGCCGTCGGCAAGGTAGGCATCGCGCGCCGCCACGTCTGGGAAATCCATGGTGAAGCCATCGACGAAGCCCTGGTGCAGGCCCTCGGGCGAGATATTCGGCCCGTAGCTCATGGCATCGAGCTCGAGATGCTCGCCGAGCGCCGCGAGCTGTTCATAGATGCCCCGCTTCTCGGCGTCAGGAACGTCGGCGCGAAACTTGACGAAGACACAGTGCCGGATGGTCATCAGTAGGTCGTCCTTCCGCCGCTGAGGTCGAATACCGAGGCAGTGGTGAAGCTGTTTTCCCTGCTCACCAGCCAGGCAACCATGTTGGCGAGTTCGTCCACCTCGAGGAAGCGGCCGCGCGGGATGCGGCTCAGCATGTACTCGATGAATTCCTTGCTGACGTCCTTGAGGATCGCCGTGTTGGCAACTGCCGGGGTGATGGCGTTGACCGCGATGTCGTATTTCGCAACTTCCTTGCCCAGCGCCTTCACCAGCCCGAGCACGCCGGATTTCGAGGCGGCATAGGCCGCAGCGTTGGGGTTGCCTTCCTTGCCGGCGACCGACGAGATGTTGACGATGCGGCCGTAATTGCGGGCCTTCATCGAGGGGATGACGACGCGGTTGACGTAGAACGTGCCGTTGAGGTTGACCTCGATGACCCTGCGCCATTCGTCGAGCCCATATTCGTCGAGCGGCGCGTTCTTGCCGGCGATACCGGCGGAGTTAAGGAGGATCGAGACCGGCCCGACCTCGCTCTCCACCGCGGCATGCGAGGCGGCGAGCCCATCATAATCGGTGACGTCGACGGTCTTGCTGGAGGCGCCGGCACCGAGCAGACCGACCGCAACCTTCAGCGCTTCGGCGTCGCGGTCCCAGAGGCTGACCTTGGCGCCGGAGGCGATGAAACGCTTGGCGCAGGCAAGGCCGAAGCCGGAGGCGCCGCCGGTGATCACGGCCACCTGCCCGTTCAGATCGATCTGATTCACTTGGGTTCCCTCGTTGCCGGTTTTGCCGGCCGTTTCCTCGTAACGAGAGCTAACATGTCAGTTGTGGTGAAACCAGTCATTCGCGCTCGCGTCAGTGCGACGATCAAGATGATTGCCGCACGAGGTGCTGTCGTGTGAGGGTTATTTCCGGCCGGCATTTCGAGAGCGGGGGGCCGCTCTCGGCTGGTCGATTTGAGGCGTCACGCGACATGGCCTACAAACCCTTCGATGCCGATGCGCTGATCGATGCTGCGGCGCCGCTGCTGCAACTGCGGATCGCCCCCGAGCATCGGGCCGGCATCAAGCTGAACCTGAAGACCGCATCGAAGATGGCGGCGCTGGTCGAGCAGGTAAAGCTCGATGACGACGCCGAACCCGCGCCGGTCTATCGCCCATGAAGGCCACCGCCGGCGCCGCCGAAATTGCCGAGGCCGTAAAGAGCGGCGCCACAACGGCGCGTGCCGTGACCGAGGCGGCGATCGCCCGCATCGAAAAGCACAACCCGATGCTGGGCGCCTTTACCGACGTAACAGCGGCGCGGGCGCTGGAGCAGGCCGAACTGATCGACGGCAAGATCAGGAACGCCATGGACCCCGGCCCACTCGCCGGTGTGCCGTTCGCGGTCAAGAACCTGTTCGACATCGAGGGCGTGGTGACGCGCGCCGGCTCGAAGATCAACCGCGACAACCCGCCAGCGACGCGCGACGCGACGTTGATCACTCGCATGGAGGCGGCGGGCGCCGTGCTACTCGGCGGGCTCAACATGGGCGAGTATGCCTATGACTTCACCGGCGAGAACGTCCACGACGGCCCGTCGCGCAACCCACACGCGCTGGACCGGATGTCGGGTGGATCCTCGGGCGGTTCGGCGAGCGCGGTGGCCGGCGGGCTGGTGCCGCTGAGCCTGGGCTCGGATACCAATGGCTCGATCCGCGTGCCGTCATCGCTCTGCGGGCTGTTCGGGCTGAAGCCGACGTATGGTCGGCTGAGCCGGGCGCACAGCTTTCCGTTCGTCGCCAGCCTCGATCATCTCGGCCCATTCGGCCGTTCGACCCGCGACCTGGCGCTGGCCTATGACGCGATGCAGGGGTTCGACGAGGCCGATCCGGCGCAATCGAAGCGGGCGAACGAACCGACGGTGGCGCGGTTGAAGAACCCGCTTCCGGGGCTCCGTATCGCCGTGGCCGGCGACTACTTCCTCGGCTCCAGCGAGGCGCAGGCGCATGTGCAGAAGGTGGCGAAGGCGCTCGAGGTGACCAAGACCGTCACCCTGCCCGACGCCCAGGCGGCACGAGCAGCGGCGTTCATCATCACCATGGCGGAAGGCGCGGCGTTGCATCTCGACCGGCTCCGGCAACGGCCGGACGACTTCGACCCCGAGGTGCGCGATCGCCTGCTCGCCGGTGCCATGCTGCCGGCGGTGTGGGTGGAGCGGGCGCAAAAGCTGCGCCGGGTGTTCCGCGAGAAAGTGCTGCGGCTGTTCGACGGCGTCGATGCCATCCTCGCGCCGTCCACGCCGATGAAGGCACCGCTGCTCGGCCAGAAGACCGCGATGTTCGGCGGCGTCGAGCTGCCGGTGCGGCCCAACATGGGCATCTTCACCCAGCCGATCTCGTTCATCGGCCTGCCGGTGGTTTCGGTGCCAGTGTGGCTCGATGGCGCGGACCTGCCGCTCGGCGTGCAGGTGATCGCGGCGCCTTGGCGCGAGGACGTCTGCCTCAGGATCGCCCATCAGCTGGAAACCGCCGGAGTGTGCCGGGCTCCTGTCGCCAAGGGCTTTGACGACGACTGACGGATGCGAAAACGCCGCGACCCCAAGGCCGCGGCGCTTGATCATTACACGTTATGGGACGCTTACGCGGTCCAGCCGCCATCGATGATGTGGGTCTGGCCGGTAGTGTAGGTCGCGCCAGCAAGGTAGACGGCGAGGTCGGCGACCTCTTCCGGCTGGGCGATGCGGCCGATCGGCTGGCGGGCGATGAAGGCTTTCTTGGCTGCCTCGAAATCCCCGGTGGCGTGCCAGCGCTCATGCAGCGACGGCGAATCCACGGTGCCGGGGCAGATGGCGTTCACCCGGATGCCCTTGGCGGTGTAGTCGGCGGCGATCGACTTGGTGAGCCCGACCACAGCGGCCTTCGAGATGGTGTAGGCGGCGCGGTTGGGGACGCCCTTCACCGACGAGGCAACGGTCGCCATGTTGATGATGCAGCCATCGGCGCGTTCCAGCATCTGCGGTAGCACGGCCTTGATGGCGCGGATCTGCGCCCAGACGTTGAGATCGAACGCAAACTCGAGGTCCTTGTCCGGCATCTCCATGACATTGCCCGAGTGCACCACGCCGGCGCAGTTGAACAGGATATCGATTTGGCCGATTTCGGCCACCGCCTTGTTCACTTCCTCGGTGCTGAGCACGTTGAGAACGCGGGTGGTGACACCCGGGGTGCCGTCGAGCTCTTTCAGCTTGGCGGCATTGATGTCGGTGGCGATGACCTTGGCGCCGGCCTTGACGAAGGCATGCACCGAGGCGAGGCCGATGCCCTGCGCTGCGGCAGTGATGAGGACGATCTTGCCGCTGATGTCGGCCATGGGGTTGCTCCAGTTCTTGCTTGTTGTCTCAGGCAGCGAGGTGCGCGTCCGGCGCGTGCCTAGCGGTGTAGATGGCGGTGGTCATGTTGCGTTCGACGCGGCCATCGAATTGCGTGGCTGCGATCTCGAAGAGGCCGTCGAGAAGGCGCACCCGTTCGAGCGCAGGCAGCGCCGTCACGTTGGAATAGGTGGAGTAGAGCGCGCGTACCCCTCCGGGGTCGAGGGCGTGCGTCCAGCGCAGGAACTGCGGCTCGTCTGCAACGAACCCTGCCGCGTCAAAATCTGCGAGACGGGCGTCGGCGTCGCTGGCGAACGAAAGTCTGCCCAAACCATTACCCGCGCTGACGCGGTGTCCTTCGAACAGGTGTGCTGTGGCCTCGTGGAACGGATCAGGACGGCCGGCGTCGCCAAAGTCGTTCCAGATTAGCGCCACGGCGCCATCATCTCGCAGCATGTCGCTGATGCCTTTGAGTGCCGGAACGGGGTCGAGCCAATGGAACGCGGTCGCACTGATCACTAGGTCGAAGGACGCGGGCCGCAGTTCCACATCCTCGAATGTCTCGTCGATCACCGTGAGGCGTGGATCGTCGGCGGCCTTGGTGAGAAAGCCGGCGAGGCGACGATCCGGCTCGATCGCCACCAGCCGCGCCGGATCATGTGCCAGCAGCGGCAGTGTCGCGAGGCCGGTGCCGGCGCCAATCTCGAGAATATCGATGCCGGCACGCAGGCCGGCCCCCTGCACGAGCGCCTCCCACGTCGCCTGCGGATAGGGCGGCCGGGCGCTGTGATAGTTCGCGGGGTCGGCGCCGAACGCTTCCCTGCCGAAGCTCCGCTCCAGGCTGGCTGGCTCGCTTCCAACAATCGGCACGGCGGCGCTCCTAGAGATGGATCGAATGCGAGCCTTCGACGGTCATCCGCTCGATGGCGTCCAGGTCCCATGCGATGCCGAGGCCCGGCTTCGAAGACGGGATCGCCTTACCATCCCGGATGGTCATCCGTTCAGTCGTCAATTCGTCTAGCTGCGGAATGTACTCGACCCAGCGGCCATTGGGGATGGCGGCACAGAGCCCGACATGCAGCTCCATGAGGAAATGCGGGCAGACGGCGATGTTGAAGGCCTCGGCCATGTGGGCGACCTTCAGCCACGGCGTGATGCCGCCGATGCGACCGACATCGACCTGGATGATCGAGCAGGCGTGGCGCTCGAGATACTCGCGGAAATGCATCGCCGAATAGAGGCTCTCGCCCACCGCGATCGGGATCGACGTGTGGTCGACCAGCCGCGCGTGGCCAGAAATGTCCTCGGCGGTCACCGGCTCCTCGAACCAGCCGATATCGAGCGGTTCGTAGGCGCGTGCCCGGCGGATCGCCTCGTCGACATTGAAGCGCTGGTTGGCGTCGGTGAAGATCTCGAAACCGGGCCCCACCGCCTCGCGTACCGCGGAGATACGCCGCACGTCCTCGTGGATCGGCCGCCCCACCTTCAGCTTGCAGCCGCCAAATCCGTCGGCCTTGGCGCGCAGCGCATCCTCGATCAGGGCTGCTTCCTCGAGATGCAGCCACCCGCCCTCGGTGGTGTAGAGCGGGATGGCATCCTGTGCACCGCCGGCAAGGATGTGCAACGGCAGCCCGAGTCTCCGCGCCTTCAAATCCCAAAGCGCCGTATCGATCGCAGCCAGTGCGATGGAGGTGATGGCGCCCGTGGTGGTGGCGTGGGTGAGGAAGAGCAGGTCGCGCCAGATCCTTTCGATCTCCAGCGCCTCGCGGCCAACGATTGCGGGGACCAGCGTGCGCTTCAGCAGCTCAATGACCGAATGCCCGCCGGTGCCGATCGTGTAGCTATAGCCGGTGCCGGTGACCCCGTCGCTGTCCGTGATCCGGACTATCGGGGTTTCCTGCGAAACGAAGGACTGGATGGCGTCGACCCGCTTCACCTTGGGGACGAGGTCGACCATCAGCACTTCGACCCGCGCGATCCGCGCCATGGTTCCCTCCAGCAGTCTCGCGCACCGGCTGAATCCGGCTTGTTGTGCATATGTGAAAAGACTATTCGTGAGTAAGCACGAGGGGTTTGCGGCGTCAATCGCGCCGAACGGAGGGGGCATGGTTCAGGTCGAAGATCTGGAGAAGTACCGCGCGCCCGCCCTCGACAAGGGCCTCGATATCCTCGAACTGCTGGCGGCCACCGAAGAAAGCCTCAGCCAGGCCGAGATCGCCAAGGCGCTCGACCGGTCGCCCAACGAGATCTATCGCATGCTTGACCGGCTGGTGCATCGCGGCTTCGTCCGCCGCACCCCGGCCGATCGCTACGAGGTGACGCTGAAGCTGTTCGAGCTTGCCCACGCGCGGCCACCGCTGCAGCGGCTGCTGAGCCAGGCCATGCCGGTGATGCGCCGCTTCGCCCGCGATGCCGAGCAGGCCTGCCATCTCGCCACCTACGATCGCGGCAACCTGGTGGTGGCGGCGCAGGTCGATGGGCCGGGCTACTGGAATGTGTCAGTGCGAGTCGGCTCGCGCATCAGCCTGATCAATACCGGTTCGGGGCACGTGCTTCTCGCCTTCGCTGCTGCCGACGAGCGGCGCCTGATGCTCGACGAGCAGGACCAGCCGGAGCAACTGACCCCGGCCCTGGAGGAGCGCCTGACGCGGGTGCGTCAGCAAGGGTTCGAGAACATGCAGAGCCTGCAGATCGCGGGCGTGAACAACCTCTCCGTGCCGATCCTCGGGCCGATGGGCCGGGTGCTCGCGGTGTTCACCTGCCCCTATTCGGAGCGGCTCGACGTCAAGACCGCGCCCAGTGGCGACGTAGTGCTGCAGATGCTGATCGCCAGCGGCCAGGAGATTTCGCAACGGCGCGGGTGATCAATAAGCGGCACCTGCCGCACGGCATATTTGAGGAGGATATTGCAAATGAAGCGTTATGGGGCGGTGCTGGGGCTGAAGCCCGAGGCGGTAGCCGACTATGTGCGGGTGCATGCCGCGGTGTGGCCGGATGTGCTGAAGCAGATCAGGAACTCCAACATCCGCAACTACTCGATCTTCCTGAAGCAGCCGGAAAACCTGCTGTTCTCGTATTTCGAGTATGTCGGCACCGACTACGAGGCCGACATGGCGGCGATGGCTGCCGACCCGGTGACCCAGGAGTGGTGGTCGGTCTGCATGCCGATGCAGCAGCCACTCGAGACCCGCAAGGACGGCGAATGGTGGGCCTCGGTGGACGAGGTGTTCCACACCGATTGAGCCGGCACCGGCAGCAGCCCATCGTTTGACTGTACCGAACTTCCTGATACAAACGCCCTCTGCGTTTTTGGGGGGCGCCACGACTCATGAGCCGCAACTTCCTGCTTATCGACCCTGAGGAGAGGCCCGAGGTGCTGAAGGCGCTGGCCTCCGAAGTGCGCGTGGCCATCCTCAAGCTCCTCCACATCGAAGGGGCGATGAACGTCAATGACATCGCCGCCAAGCTCCAGCAGCCGCAATCGACGGTCAGCTCGAACATGCAGACGCTGGTCGAGGCCGGGCTGGTGCGCACCGAGACCCAGAAGGCACGCAAGGGCAACCAGAAGATCTGCCACAGCCTGTTCGACGAAGTGCTGGTGATGTTCAAGGAAGACATCCGCCCGCTCAAGGCCAATGTCATCGAAGTGGCGATGCCGCTGGGGCTCTATACCAGCTGCGAAGTCTCGGCGCCGTGCGGGTTGTGCTCCACCGAGGGGATCATCGGGCTGCTCGACGTGCCCGACACTTTCCTCGATCCCGAGCGCATGAAAACCGGCCTGATCTGGTTCACGCGCGGCTATGTCGAGTACCAGTTCCCCAACAATGCAAGGCTGGCGCAGCAGAAGATCAACTCGATGGAGTTTTCCATCGAACTGAGCTCCGAGGTGCCGGGCACCAGCGCCGACTGGCCATCGGACATCACCGTCGGGGTCAACGGCCAGGACATCGGCACGTGGACCTCGCCCGGCGATTTCGGCGACAAGCGTGGCGTCTACACCCCGGATTGGTGGAAGCTGAAGGGCAGCCAGTACGGCAAGCTGAAGAGCTTCCGCGTCAACGGCTCGGGCACCTATGTCGATGGCATGAAGATCTCGCCGGTGTCGCTGAAGGACCTCGATCTCGATACCCACCACTCGATCCGGCTCAGGATCGGGGTGAAGGAGGATGCCAAGCACCCGGGCGGCATCAACATCTTCGGCCGTGGCTTCGGCAACTACGATCAGGACATCGTGCTCCGGATCGAGACCGAATAGCAGGCTTTCGACTGGCCTAAACCGGCCCAAAGTCCACGCCTGGACCGTGAACTTCTGCCGGTGGCTCTGCCCCCTTGACGCGTCGCCGTCGGTTCCATATCAAGCTAGACGATATAAATCACCAAAACGGGTGACATAGGAGGAGCCGATGCGGGCGACGGTCACGGCGCACAAGGACTACACCATTTCGAAGATCGACGATCGCGTCTATGGCGCGTTCCTCGAACACCTCGGGCGCGCCATCTACACCGGCATCTACGAGCCCGGCCACGAGACCGCCGACAAGAACGGCATGCGTGGCGACGTCGCCCAGCTGGTGCGCGAGCTGAAGGTGCCGATGGTCCGCTATCCGGGTGGCAACTTCGTTTCGGCCTATAACTGGGAAGACGGTGTCGGCCCGCGCGAGCAGCGCCCGACCCGCCTCGATCTCGCCTGGCACACCTCGGACAGCAACGCCGTGGGCGTCCACGAATTCGCCGACTGGTGCGACCTCGTCGACACCGAGATGATGCTCGCCATCAACCTCGGCTCGCGCGGCCTCGACGACGCCCGCAACTTCCTCGAATACGTCAACGGCCCGACCGGTTCGTACTGGGGGGACCTCCGCAAGAAGAACGGCCGCGCCGACCCGTTCAACGTCAAGCTCTGGTGCCTCGGCAACGAGATGGACGGCCCCTGGCAGGTCGGCCACAAGACCGCGCACGAGTACGGCCGGCTGGCCAATGAAGTCGCCAAGACCATGCGCGCCTTCGACAAGAAGCTCGAGCTGATCGTCTGCGGTTCGTCCCACGCCAACATGCCGACCTATCCCGATTGGGAACGCGAGGTGCTCGAGCACACCTACGACAACGTCGACCACATCTCGCTGCACATGTACTTCGCCAACCGCGAAAACGAGCAGGCCCTGCTCGACGGCGCCGGCCCGGACGTGCTGGCCAAGAACAGCGCCAACTACCTGGCGCTCAACGAAAAGCTCGACGGCTACATCGCGACGGTCGCCTCGACCATCAACTTCGTGAAGGCGAAGAAGCGTTCGAAGCACAACGTCTATATCAGCTTCGACGAGTGGAACGTCTGGTACCACTCCAACAAGCAGGACCGCGTCATCCTCGACGGCAATGGCGGCTGGCCGCATGCGCCGCGCCTGCTCGAAGACATCTACAACTTCGAGGACGTGCTGCAGGTCGGCCTGATCCTCAACACCTTCATCCGCCGTTCCGACGTGGTGAAGCTCGCCTGTATTGCGCAGCTGGTGAACGTGATCGCGCCGATCATGACCGACCCCAAAGGGCAGGCCTGGCGGCAGACCATCTACTACCCCTACTACTTCGCCTCGGTGTTCGGCCGTGGCACGACGCTGCAGCTCAATGTTAAGTCGCCCGGCTACGACTCCGTGCATGGCGACAATATCGGCTATGTCGACGTCTCGGGCGTCCACAACGAGGAAGACGGCACCATCAGCTTCTTCGCGGTGAACCGCCACGCCACGGAATCGATCGATGTGGACCTGAGCCTCGAAGGCTTCGGCGCTGCGACCGTGATCGACCACCAGGTGATGACCCACGAGAATCTGCGCGCGGTGAACACTGCGACCGCCCAGACCAACGTCGCCCCGGCCAAGGGTTCGGGCGCCAAGGTCGACGGCAAGACGTTGAGCGTGAAGCTGGCGCCCTACTCGTACCAGATGATCCGCGTGAAGGTCTGACCCGACCCGGCTTTTGGTCTAGCTTTTCTGGGGGTCCTCCCGGAAAATGTCCTCCGACGCGCTCTCCCGGCGCGCCGGAGGGCGGCAATTTCGCGGGCCCGTCGAGGTGCCGCGTTGCCGAAATTCTCCGCCAACCTGTCGTTCCTCTATCCCGAGCTGCCGTTCCTCGACCGCTTTGCCGCGGCCGCGGCTGATGGCTTTCGGGCGGTGGAATATGCGGTGCCCTATGTGGCGGAGGTCGAGGAACTGGCAGCGCTGCTCGCCGCGCACGGCCTCGAACAGGCGCTGTTCAACATGCCGGCGGGTGACTGGGACGGTGGCGAGCGGGGCATCGCCTGCCATCCGGATCGGGTGGACGAGTTTCGTGCTGGTGTCGACGTGGCGCTCAGCTATGCGCGGGTGCTCGGCTGCCCCAGGGTGAACTGCCTTGCGGGGATCGTGCCGGCGGGTGTTCCGACTGAGGCGCTGGAGGCGACCTTCGTCGCGAACCTCCGGTACGCCGCGCCACGTTTCGCCGCGGCCGGGGTGCAGTTGCTGGTCGAGCCGATCAACACCCGCGATATTCCCGGGTTCTATCTGTCGACCGAGCGCCACGCCGAGCGGGTGCTGGATGCGGTGGGTTCGAACAACCTGTTGATCCAGTACGACATCTACCACCAGCAGGTGACGGCCGGCGACCTCGTGCCGACCTTTGAGAGGCTCAAGCACCGGATCGGCCACATCCAGATCGCCGATACGCCCGGCCGGCATGAGCCGGGCACCGGCGAGATCAACTATGGCTTCGTGCTCTCCGAGCTCGACCGTCTGGGCTATGGCGGCTGGGTCGGCTGCGAGTACCGCCCGCTGGCCGGGACCAGCGAGGGGCTCGGCTGGATGACGTCCTACCGCTGAACCATGTCCCGAGTTGCCCCGGCCTAGCCCCCGAGTTGCCCCCTCCTGCCCCGAGTGACCAGCTACGACACGGGCGGCGGCCCTCCTAGTCTCGACCCGGTTGGCCGGACGTGGGTAGCTGGGGATGCATCAGTCGAAGGGGGCAGCGCGGCGCGCGTTCGCCGTGGCGATCGCGATTGAGCTGTCGCTTGGAGTGGCGTTGGCGCCGGTGCGGGCGGCCGACGTCGACATCGCCGCCAATGTCACGACCGGGGTGAACCTCAACCTCTATGCCGGCACGACCGTCGACATCCTCTCCGGCGTGTCGGTCAGCGGCGCACCGGCCGTCGGCGGGACCGGAACCTGGACGCTCAGCAACAATGGCAGCGTCAGCGGACAGATCAAGCTCGACGGCGCCGGCTCCAGCGTCACCAATCTGGGCACGCTCACCGGCGGCAACGCCATCACCTTGGTCGGCGGCGGCACGGTGGTCAACGCGCAGGGCGCGACGATAAATGCCACCAGCAGCGCCATCAGCATCGGCAAGTTCCCGAGCGGCGGGAACCCGGGAGTCGGTCCCGGGATCGTGACCAACTCCGGCACCATCACCCAGGTCGTCTCTGGCGGCGACCTGGTGCTGCTGCAGTTCGGCGGCTCCGTCACCAATACGGCGACCGGCGTCATCACCGGCAACAGCGCCGGCAATGCGGTGTCGATCGGGCAGGGCACGGAGCGCACCGTCATCAACTCGGGCAGCATCATCAACACCCGGCTCACCGGCTTCTCGACCGGCGTATTCGTGCAGGGCGGACCGAGCACCATCACCAACGCGGCCGGCGCCGTCATCAAGGGCGGCTACAACGGCGTCTATGCCAGCGCCACCGCGATCCTGACCTTCACCAATGCCGGCACCATCGAGTCGACCGGCAGCAACGCCAACTCCAAGGCCGTGGAGGCGACCGGCGGCGGCACCTTCCTCAATTCAGGCACCATCAAGTCGGCGGCGGGCGATGGACTCTATCTCGCCCGCGCGGGGACAGTGACCAATTCGGGCACCATCACCGGTGCGCTCAACGCCATCAATTTCAGCGGCAACTATGCCCGGACCCTCAACCTCGACACCGGTTCGGTGCTGAATGGGCTGGTGCAGGGCGGCACCGGCACGGACAACCTGGTGCTGCTGGGCAGCGGCAGCGAGAGCCTCGCGAAATTCCTCAGTTTCGAGACGTTCTCGATGCAGGGCGGCGCCTGGAGCATCAGCAATGCCGGTGCCTTCACCACCAGTGCCGAGGTGCAGGCGGGCGTGCTGAACGTGCAGGGCACGCTGACCAGCCCGAGCATCGACATTCGTGCCTTAGGGACTGTGAAGGGCATGGGGACGCTGGTCGGCGCGGTGAAGAATGCCGGCACAATGGACCTGACGGCTGGCACGCTCAACGTTACCGTCACCTATGGCAACGAGGGCGGCAGCACCTTCAGGGTCGGAGTCACCCCGGCGGCCGTTGCCGGGAAGCTCGCCGTTTCAGGCGTCGCGACGCTGAGCGGCGGCACGGTGAGCGTCATCACCGGTTCCGGCTCCTACGCACTCGGCAGCGGCTATCAGATCCTCACCGCTGGGGGCGTTGCGGGCGGCTTCACCGCCGTATCACGAACCTCCCCGCGATCGCCGAAACGCCAAACCAGTTCGCCACCGCCACGACGCTGCAGGCCATGCCGGCGACCCCGGTGTTCGACGCCGTAGTGCCGTTGAGCGCGGCGGATGCGTTGGAGGCGTTCGATGACCTCTCGGGCGAGATCCATGCTTCAACGCTGCGGGTGCTGCTCGACGCCAGCCGGCATCCGCGCGACGCAGTCTTCGATCGGGTCGATGCGGCGTTCGCGGCGATTGCCGAAAGCCAGGTCGGCGCACGCAACATCTGGGTCCGCGGCTATGGCGCCGGCGGTGGAGGGCGACGGCAATGCCGCCGGTTTGGACTACGGCACGGGCGGGTTGCTGGTTGGCGTCGATGGAGTGGTGAGCCGCGAGGTATTCCTGGGCGTGCTGGCCGGCACCGGCGCGGACGCGATCCGGATACCGGAGCGGGACTCGCAGGCCGAGGCGGTGAGCTACCAGCTTGGCATCTATGGCGGTGCGGCGCTGGGCGAGGTGCGTGTGGCATTTGGCGCGACCATGGCCTCGCACCAGGTGTCGGTGACCCGCATGCCTGATTTTGTCGGCTTCAGTGAGACGCTGACCGCGGATTACACCACCACCACGGCGCAGCTGTTTGGCGAACTCGGCTACGCGTTCGAACTCGGCGAGGCGACGCTGACGCCGTTCGTGCGCGCGGCACTGATCGGGCAATCGGGCGGCAGCTTCCGTGAGAGCGGTGGCGACGCGGCGCTTGCCGGCGCCTCGGGCGATCTTGGCGCTGCGGTGCTGATCGCCGGGCTGAAGGCGGCCCAGGATTTTACGCTCGGCGACGGGGTGGTGGTGCACGCCAGGGGGATGGTCGGGATGCAGCACATGGCAGGCGACCAGCCGTCGGCGACGCACGGCTTCGACAGAGGTTCGCCGTTCACGGTGACGGGGGCGGGGATCGGCGATACCGCCTTGCTGCTGGATGCAGGGTTAGGCACCGAGCTCGCACCTGGGGTGAGCCTTGATCTCGGCTATCAGGGGCAGTTCGGCGGCGAGGCCTCGGCGCATGCGGTGAAGTTCACGTTGTCGGGCAAATTCTAGGGACGGCTTGCACCGGTGCGAGCTGACCGCCCTCCTGTCCCCTTAGGGGTCGGGTCGGCACGCATCGCGAGGTGGTTTGTTTCCTGTTTGTTCCTGTGGTAAGGTTCCATCGAACGAAGGAACTGACCGATGGCCAATCGAGGCGGAAGCGCCGATCTGCCGCTGCATGGCGGGCGGGTGCCGAAATGGCTGAGCGAGCGGATGGCGCGGCTCGGGGCGGTGATCTGCCAGGCGATCGTCATGGAATATGGCCGGGACGAGCTGCTGAGCCGGCTGGCGCATCCATTCTGGTTCCAGTCGTTCGGCGCCGTCATGGGCATGGACTGGCACTCCTCGGGCATCACGACCAGCGTCATCGGCGCGCTGAAGGGCGGGTTGCGGCCGCTGGAGCGCGAACTTGGGCTGCATGTCTGCGGCGGGCGCGGGCGGCATTCGCGCAAGACCCCTGATGAACTGGTGGCGATCGGCAACCGCGTCGGCTTCGATGGCGCGGCGCTGGCCAAGGCAAGCCGGCTGGTGGCGAAGGTCGACAGCGCCGCGGTGCAGGACGGGTTCGAGCTCTACCTCCACGGCTTCATCGTTGCCGATGATGGGCATTGGGTGGTGGTGCAGCAGGGGATGAAGGGCGATGCCAAGACCGCGCGGCGCTATCACTGGCGCTCCGAGGGGTTGCGCAGCTTTGTCGAGCAGCCGCATGCGGCGATCGAGGGGGCGGGCCAGGGGACGATCGTTAACCTGACCGACGTGCGGGCGGCGCGCTCGCGGACCTCGCAGGTTGATATCCTGGGCGGCATGGGGCCGGATGCCATCGTGCGAGAGGTCGGCCGTATCGAGGGGATCGCCGAGCCGGCGCCGGTGGCGGATGACCAGCTGATGCTGCCGCACCTGGTGATGCCGGAGCATCACGATATCCGCCCCAAGGACGTGATGCTGCGCCGGCTGCACGGCAGCCTCGCCGCGGCGGCCGACCGCGCACCCACCGATTTCACCGAACTGCTGCTGGTGCCGGGCGTCGGCGCGCGCACCGTGCGGGCGCTGGCGCAGGTGGCCGAAGTGGTGCACGGCGCGCCGCACCGCTTCGCCGATCCTGCCCGCTTTGCCATGGCGCATGGCGGCAAGGACGGCCATCCCTTCCCGGTGCCGCTCAAGGTCTACGACGAGACCATCCGCGTGCTGAAGTCAGCGGTGGGCAAGGCGAGGCTCGGCCGCGACGAGGAGCTCGATGCGATCAAGCGCCTCGACCGCCAGTCGCGCCAGCTCGAAGCCGGCGCCACCGGCCCTAGCTTCCACGAGTTCATCGCCGAAGAACGCCGTCGCGCCCCGGAATATGGCGGGCGAACGGTGATGGACGACCTGCCGAACGCCTATGCCCGCGCCAAGATGCGGTCTGAGCTAGAAGAGGAAGGACGAGGTGGCCTTGAAGCCGCGGGCCGCCGTATCCGGGTCGCTTGAATAGACGAACTCCTCGTAGCTCAACCGCAGCGCAACGGACGGACTAAGCGACAGGCCGAGTGTTGCCCCGAGCGCAAGCGTCTCCAGTGCGTCACCCTGCGCGACGCCGTCGAATGAGGTCTCACCGCCGGCGATGTAGGCACCGTCGAGGGAAGCCCACACGGTCGGGCTGAAGTTGCGGGTGATATGGCCCTCGAGCCCCCATATCGGCTCCTGGCTGGTCACAGTGATCGGGCCGGGCGTATCCTCGTTGTCACCGAAGATCTGCACGAACGGGACGATTTCGAACGTCATCAGCTCGGGGTCGATCATCGAGTCTGCTAGCACGTAGCTGATCGGCACGCTGGCCTGCAGCGACCACCGGTTTTGTCCCAGGTTCACGAACTGGTCCGAGTCATAGGCACCGGTCGGCAGGAACAGCTTTGCGGCAAGGTTGGCGCGAAAACCTGGCTTGTACTGGACGAAATCCATCGGCGAGAGCGATGGCGACCCGACGAGCCCCAACACGCCGCCCACGAAGAGATCGCCCTGGACGAGGCCAGTGCTCTGCTCGATGACGCCCCCCATGAGGGAGCCGGACAAGCCGCCAATCGGCATGCCGATCAGAATGGCGCCAGCGTTTCCGAACACGTTGATCGACTGCCGATACGATGGCGTCACGACGCCCACGTCGTACACGCCAGAGGGAAGTTCCGTGTGCAGGCCCGTCGCAGTCAAGCTGATGATGTCGGTGCCTTCAGGAAGCAGATGATAGGCACGCGCTCCATCCTGAGAGAGCGCACCGGTGATCATCAAGAATGATGCCACCACGAATGCAATTGATCTCGCGAGCACGATTTCCCTCCACAGCCCAAGCGGATGTACAGTGCACCGGCCGCGAAGGAGTACCAAAGAGATTCTCCACGTTCCACAGGCGCAGCGGCGTAGGAGTGGCACGATGTCCACAACAACCGTTCAGCGCCGGAAAGCGAAGGCCCTCACACCACGAACCTGAATGCGTCGCCGTCGCGGACGATGTGGCCGGCGGTGGGGGCCGCGAAGTGGGTGCCGATGACGAGGATCGGCTGGTCGGCCCATTCGGCAAAGAGACGCGAGCGGGTGAGCACGGCGGTCTTGGGGGCGATGTCCGCGAGCATCCAGTCGGGATGCGCCATCTGGCATGGGTGGTGGGTCATGTCGCCGGTGATCACCGCCCGCTGGCCCTCGGACTCGATCATCACGCTGACGTGGCCGGGCGTGTGGCCGATGGACGGCGCGAGCCGGACCTCCGGCGAGACCACATGGTCCTGTTCTACCAGTTGGACGAGGCCGGCCTCGAAGATCGGCTTGATGCTGTCTGCCATCGCCGCCACCTGTTCGGCTTCGTCGACGCCCTTCCAGAAATCGTATTCCTGCCGGCCGATGAGATAGCTCGCCCGAGGGAAGGTCGGCACCCATTTGCCGTTCTCGAGCATGGTGTTCCAGCCGATGTGGTCGACATCGAGATGCGTGCATACCACGGCGTCGACACCGTCGCGCGACCAGCCCGCCTTGCCAAGCTGCTCGAGGAACGGCGTCGACAGGGCCTCACCACCGGTGAACTCGCGCGGCCGGTCGTTGCCGACGCAGGTGTCCACCACCAGCCTTAGCCCTGGAGCCTCGACCAGCAGCGCGTGGACGCTGAGGTTGAGCGTGCTGTCGTCCGCGCTGACAAAGTGCGGATAGAGCCACGGCAACTTGCGCAGCGCCTCAGGCGTCGCCCCTCGCATGAACTCGGCAGGCACCGGCAAGTCCATCTCGACAATGCGGGTGATCTTCACCCGGCCCACCTGCCAGCTCAGCATCGCTCACGCCTCCTCAGGCCGGCACGTAGGTCAGGAGGATCACGTCCTTGTCCACCTGCTCGCTAGCGGCAAGGTGGAGCGGCGGCCGGGGGCCGGCGAAGAAGGGGTCGCCGGACCCGAGCACTACGGGGTGAAGGTAGATGCGATACTCATCGATCAACCCGAGGTCGGTGAGGCTTCGCGCCAGGACCGGCCCGCCAACTTCGATCACGCCGTCATGCTCGGCCTTGAGCTTGCGGACCGCCGCCTCGAGGTCAGGCTCGACGAGCGTGGCGTTGGGACCGACCGACTTCAGGGTTTTCGACACCACCCATTTCGGCGCACGCCGCCATGCCACCGCGAAGTCGCGTTCGTCCGCCCCCCAATCGGCCTGGTCTTCGTCCCAATACTGCATGATCTCGTAGAGGCGGCGACCGTAGAGACTCCCCGCATTGCTCTGCGCCTGTTCGATGAAGTGGCGGAAAAGCTCGGGGCTTGGTGCAAACGCGGTGTAGTCGACATAGCCATCCAGAGACTGGTTCATTCCAAAGACGAGCTTTGCCATGCGCTGGCTCCAATCGATTGGCGGCGGTCCGCCGGGACCGCGTTCATTTGCGCCGAACACTGTGCTAACAGTCGGTCTCGGCCCGGAACCACCTCTATTTTGCAACCAGTTTTGGCGGATGGATGCGATGAGCTACCGACGCGCGGGATGCCCGATCAACAATACGCTTGAGACCTTCGGGGATCGCTGGAGCCTTATCATCCTGCGCGACAGTATGTTCGGCGGCCGTCGCCGCACTTTTCGGTCTTATCTCACCGAGAGCATCGAGGGGATCGCGTCAAACATCCTCACTGACCGCCTCAAGCGCCTGACCGCCAATGGGCTGCTCACGCGCAGTGCTGATCCGGGCCACAAGCAGAGGGTTGTCTACAGCCTGACGGAGAAGGCGATCGAACTCGTGCCCCTGATGGCCGTGATGGGCAGCTGGGGACTGCGTCACACACTACCGGCGGCAGACCTCGCGACGGGCGCACAAGTGCTCGAGGATGGCGGCCCGCAGCTCTGGTTCGAGTTCATGCAGGAGTTGCGGCATATCCACCTCGGAGCGCCGCCGCCCGAGGTATCGGCCTTCGCCAAAATGCAGGTGGCTTACGAAGCTACCCTGACGCCGTAGCGGTGCTCACTCGTCCTGCAGGTTGTAGGTGAGGCGCGGCCAATCATTGCCGGACAGCCATTCCAGCAGAAGCGCCCGGAAGGATTGGTTGGAAACCGCCACGCCCGTGCGCCACCACCAGATGACATCTGCCGATGCCTCGCCGGCGATCGATGGATAGACATAGAGGCACCCGAGGTACGTCCCGTCGGTGTTCTCGATCACCCACGCAAAGCTCCGCTGGGCCTCGAACTCTCGCTGATGCCAGGCGAGATCGACGAGGTTCTTTTCCTTGGTCAGGCCGTCCGGCCACTTCGAACCTGGGTTCGCGGCCTTGATATCGGCCGCGCTTTCCGTGACCGCGCTGAAGTCTCTCTCGAGGTCATTGATCGAGAGCGCCCTCAGCGTGAGATCCCCCAGGGTACGGACGGCGGGAATTGATCTGTTCTTGAACTGCGGGTGCGGCTTCATCTCGTAATGGCTCGCATTGGGGTGTCGCTGCTCAGACCGCTCGAACTTCGGCAAGTCGCTTGATTGAGTACTCGTCGTCCCAGCAGACGGCGGCTTCCCACGCGGCCGACGCTTGCCCGGCGATGTCACGAGCGGCGCCATCGAGGCCGGCGGCGTTGTGGGGCAAAGAACCCAGGTCAAGGTCGGGGACGTCGACATGGGCCTCGTCCCAGTCGATTAGCGCGACCTGGTTCGTAGTCATGCGCACATTGGCGGGACTGTTGGGGTTGCCGTGGACAACGCATGTCTCACGTCCGGCGAGACGCGCCCACGCTGCTCGGCATCGCGCAACGCCGTCGGGCGGCATCGCGGTGAGATCGATCCTCGTTCCGGTCTCGGCGACGAGGAGGTCGGTCGATGATCGCCAGCCCGGGCGCTGCGGCCAGCCCTGCGTCGACCGATGCAGTTGGCGCAGCGTATCGGCGACGCGACGCCAGTCGGCCGCCGTCTCGGGCGGTCCGCCCTCCATGTACTCCATCACCACCAGGCCGTCCGCGAACAGCCGGCCGTCGGTGGTCGGGATCGGCACCGGCACGATCAGACCCGCGCGGTCGAGGTGCTGCATGAGCCCAGTTTCCCACGCGAGATCAGCGTCGCTCCTGCTGCCGAGGCGGCCGACCGCCAGCTGCCCATTGATCCGCACGCTCCACACGTCGTTGGCTACGCCGCCGGTAAGGGGTTCGATGCGCGCTACGTCATCACCCCACCGCGCGAGTGCCCCCCATCCCCCTGACGACATTCCCGATTCGACCCCGATAGTGCTCAACTCGAACACAAGCCTAACGCGGATCAGCCCGAGCGCCACACTCAAAACCGGCCGCAAGGCAGATCCCTGATATTGCGATGGACACCAGCGTCCGTCTCAGTTTCCTCTGACGAGAAATTCGCAAGGACAGTGTCCTTTTCTGAAAGCCCCGTTCGTCGTTCCATTGCTAGGCCGATCAGGGCCGGCTCTGACAAAGGAGACAATCGATGCGTGTGATGGTGTTCGGGAAGGCCACCGAGGGCAGCGAAAAGGGCGAGGCGCCCACGCCCGAGGCGTTTGCGGCGATGGACCGGTTCACCGAGGAGCTGGTCAAGGCGGGGGTCCTCGTGGCAGGCGCCGGGCTCAAGAACAGCGCGGAGTCCAAGCGCATGACCATCGAGGGCGACCGGCGCACGGTCATCGATGGGCCGTTCGCCGAGACCCGCGAGCTGGTCGCCGGCTTCCAGATCTGGGAGGTCAAGGACATGGACGAGGCGGTGGCCTGGCTGAAGCGCTACCCCAACCCCATGCCGGGCAAGAGCGAAGTCGAGATCCGCCCGTTCCTCGAGGCAGCGGACCTGGCCGAGTTCCTGACGCCCGAGGAGCTGGCGACGCCGCGTGACGGCGAGCGCGGCAAGCTCGGGGTCGCGTGATGAGAGAGTTGATCCTGAAGCTGTCCATGTCGATGGATGGCTTCGTGAGAGACCTCGCGGGCACGAACACCTGGATGTACGGCGATGATCCGGAAGCTGTGGCCTTTGGCGTAGCGACCACCTGGAACGCCAGCCTGCACATCATGGGCAGCCGGAGCTTCGAGGTGATGGCGCCCTTCTACCCGACCTCCACCATCGAGTTCGCGCCGCCGATGAACCAGATCCCCAAGGCGGTCTTCTCCAAGCGGGGGTCGGCAGTCGTGAAGGCGGCGACAGAGAGCAAGCGGCTGCCCGGGGCCGAAAGCTGGGCTGAGGCGGATGTGCTGGGCGGCGACCTCGAGGAGGAAATCGCCAAGCTGAAGGCAGGGGAGGGCAAGCCGATCCTCGCCCATGGCGGCGTCGGCTTCGCCCGCAGTCTCGTCGCCCGAGGACTGGTCGACGAGTTCGTCCTGTCGGTGCACCCGATAGCCCTCGGCAACGGCCTGTCGCTGTTCTCGGACCTAGCGGCTCCCCTGCCGCTGAAGCTTGTGGGCGCGAAAGCGTTTCCCGGGGGCATGGTGGCGCAGGTCTATCGGCCGGCCTGACCAGATCCGTGGGCTAGGCGGCTTGTCTCCCCTGCGGTCTTGGCCGACAACAAGGCATGACCGCGGACGAGGCACACCGGGCGATCGAAGCGACCTTTCGCATTGAACGGGCGAGGCTCATCGCGGGCCTCGCCCGGCTGCTGCGCAATATCGATCGTGCCGAGGAGCTGGCGCAGGACGCCTTGGTCATTGCCCTTGCCGAGTGGCCGAGGACCGGCGTTCCCGCCAATCCCGGCGCATGGCTGATGACGACTGCCAAACGGCGCGCCATCGACGCAATCCGCCACGACAGGATGCGCCAGCGCAAGCACGAGGAAATCGCGCGGACGCTGGACGAGGCGTCCGATGACGCCGCCGATGCGATAGCGGCGTCCATGAGCGACGATCTCGGCGACGAGCTGCTAGGCCTCATCTTCACCGCCTGCCATCCCATGCTGTCGGCCGACGCGCGGGCCGCGCTCACCCTGCGGGTGATCGGCGGCCTGACGACGGACGAGATTGCCCGGGCATTCCTCACCAACGAGGCGACGATTGCCAAGCGCATCGTTCGCGCCAAGCAGGCGATCGCCAAGGCAGGATTGAGCTTCGAGGTGCCGCGGGGCGACGAGCGGGCCGCGCGGCTGCCCTCGGTGCTCGAGGTCATCTACCTCATCTTCAACGAAGGCTATGCGGCCACGGCGGGCGATGATCTCGTCCGGCCGGGCCTCTGCCTCGAGGGTCAACGGCTGGGCCGGATGCTGGCCGCGCTGCTGCCCGGCGATGCCGAAGTGCATGGCCTCCTGGCCCTGATGGAGATCCAGGCATCGCGCCTCGTGACGCGCATCGGCCCCGATGGCGCACCGGTGCCGCTGACCGAGCAGAATCGCGCCCGCTGGGACCAGTTGCTGATCCGCCAGGGGCTCGACGCGCTGGCCCGTGCCGAAGCACTGGGCGGCGATGGCCCCTATGTGCTGCAAGCCGCGCTTGCCGCCTGCCATGCCCGCGCGCCCAGCGCGGCCGATACCAATTGGCCCCGCATCGCCGCGCTCTATGACCGGCTGCGCCAGGTGATGCCCTCGCCGGTGGTCGATCTCAATCGTGCCATCGCCCACAGCATGGCCTTCGGGCCCGAAGCGGGCCTCAGGCTGGTGGACGAGATTGCCGCTGATCCGGCCCTGCGCAACTACGCGCCGTTGCCGGCAGCGCGGGGCGACTTTCTGTTTCGGGCCGGGCGGCGCGCCGAGGCCCGCGCCGAATTCGAGGCAGCAGCCAAGCTCAGCCGCAACGCGCGGGAAGCGGCCTTCCTTGTCGCTCGCGCGAACGCTTGTGACGCGTGAGGCCAGGCGGATAACCCCACCGAAATCAGCCTCGATGGCGGGCGGCACGGAAAGGGCCATCGTCGTCCTGCGTCTACCTGGCGCAGGATATGAATGTGAGCCTCATCCCGCCCGCGAGCTGAACGACGATCCGGCTACGCACCCGGAGCGACGCCGCTGGACGATCGGATCTTGAGTTCGACTGGCAGCTGGATGTGCTGCGGGGGGCCGCCGGAGAACAACAGGCGGGTGGCGAGACGAGCCGTCTCGGCGACCGGGGCGGCGATGACGGTCAGCGGCGGGTCGGTGAGGGCTGCTTCCGGCGGATCGTCGAAGCCGACGATTGAGAGCTCAGTGGGGACCGCGATGCCGCGGCGCCTGGCTTCGGCGACCACGCCGATCGCCAACTCGCCACCAAGCGCGATGACCGCCGTGGCGCCGTCCAGCGCATCGAGAACGAGGTCGGCAGCGGCGCCGTAGAGCCGGGTTTCCTCATCACTGCCACAGGCCTCGATGATCGGCATGTCGTGGAGGGACAGGCCCGCCTCGGCAAGCGCGTCGCCGATGCCGGCGATGCGCTGCTCGTCGATCTCATAAGTCGAGACGAAGCGGCGCGGCGCCCCGGTAGGAGGGTGCAGGATCGGCGCGACATAGCTGCGCCCGAGCGTCGTGACCATGAAGCGCCGATGGCCGAGCTCGAGCAGGTGGCGAGCGAGGGCGTAGGCGCCGCCGCGATCGTCGATGCTGACCGAGCTGACGTCGGCATCCTCGATGCGGTCCATCACCACGATCGGCATCTTGGCCCGCAGCGCTGGGTCGACGGCACGGACCTGATCGGCAGTGTGGAGGATCAGGCCATCGACGATGGTGCGCCGGATGGTCTCGGCGCCGGCCTCGCCATAGCCATCGATCAGCTGAATGGCGGTGCGGTGCTCCTGGCACTCCTCGGCAACGGCGGCAAGGAATTGCCGCATGTAGGGATTGTCGAACACCCAGCTGATGCCCTCCCCCGAGGGCACGACGCCGATGACGTTGGCCTTGCCGCTGCTGAGCAGGCGCCCCCGCGGATCGGGCCCGGCAAAGCCGAGGTCACGGGCGATCTGCTCGATGCGGCTGCGGACTTCCGGCCGCACCCGTTCAGGGTGGTTGAAGACATTGGCCACCGTGGACTTCGACACCTGGGCGGCGTCGGCAACATCGAGAAGCGTTACGGGCGATTTCATGCGCGGCACCCTAGCACACGATTGCACCGGTGCAAAATTGTGCTTGACTCTATCCCCGGAAAGGCGCATCTGCCGCGCCAAGGGGTATTGCACCGGTGCAAAAGCGTAGCAGACGCCGTTTGCACGATAAGGAGAAAGCGCCATGCTGCGCCAGATCGTAGACCCGACCACCCGGCGGCTGCCGGATCGCAACGGCTCCAGACGAGCCGTCATCGCTGCAACTCTCGCCGCCGTGCTGATTGCCGGCCCGGCGTCGGCCCACAATGGGGAGACGCATGGCGTCGCCTCCAGCTACATGCCGTATCTGGATGGCGTCGGTGACCCCGCCGGCCTCACCAGCCCGCGCTATCGCGAAGCCGGCAAGGCCGTGTTCGTTGCCCATGCCGCGCATGCCGGGGTCGAAGCGGCAAACCCGCTTGCCGCGAAGGTGCGCGAGGTGAACGCCCGCTTCGCCGACGTCAGCGTGGCGACGGCGGAAGGCTATGCTCCGATCCCCTGCGTCTCGGGCATCGAGGGCGGCGCCATGGGCGTCCACTACGTCAACGGCGCCCTCATCGAGGATGGGCTCGTGGACATCGGTAAGCCCGAGGCGGTGATGTACGAGCCGCAGGCCGACGGCAGCATGCAACTGGTGGCGGTCGAGTACATCACGACCACCGGGCCGGCCAATCTCGACGGCCACCTGTTCAGCTTCACCAACTCGCCCAACCGCTACGGCCTGCCGCCCTTCTACGAGCTGCATGTCTGGGCCTGGCGGGCGAACCCCACCGGCACCTTCGCCGACATGAACCCCAACGTCTCCTGCGACGCCACTGTCGCAGCCACCAACTGAGGAGAACTACCAAATGAAGCGCTATGTGATTGAACGCATGATCCCGGGCGTCGGCAAGCTGTCGGCCCAGGAATACCGCGACGCGGCCGCCGTCTCGAACGAGGCGCTGGCCAAGCTCGCGCCGAAGGTGCAGTGGGTGCACTCGTACTTCGCCGACGACATGACCTACTGCGTCTATCTGGCCGAAGACCCCGAGGACATCCGGCGCCACGCCGAACTCAGCGGTTTCCCGGCCAACAAGATCACCCAGATCAAGGTGGTCGTCGATCCGGCCACGGCCGAAGCGGCCTAGAAATGAGCGGGCCGGGCGGTGATGATCCGCCCGGCCCGAACTCTATTCCAACGGCAATCAGTCGAAGAAGCCGGCGTCTTCTTCCTTGAGGTAGCGCTTGGCGGCCTTGGCATCGATATCGAGGCCGAGGCCCGGGCCGGGCAGCAGGTCCATCATCGAGTCCGTGACCAGCGGGCCGGAGGGCAGGCCCGTGACGATCTCGTTCCAGAAGTCGTCGGAAGCCGATGGGTACTCGAAGGCGATGTAGTTGGCCGGGAGCGTGGCGCACACGTTGATCAGCGCGCCGAGGCCGAGGAGGCCATTGGCCGTGCCGTGCGGCGCCATCATGATCGAGTGCATGTAGGCGTGCTCGGCCACCCACTTGAGCTCGGCGATGCCGCCGATATCCGCCGGATCGGGCCCAACCACGCGGACCGCCTGGGTCTCGATCAGTTCCTTGAAGTTGTGCCGGAGGTAGATCTGCTCGCCGGTATGGATCGGCGTGGTGGTCGAGGTGGTGAGCTCGCGATAGGCCTGTGGGTTCACCCACGGCACGTAGTCGCCGGTGAGCATGTCCTCGAGCCACATCAGGTTGTACTTTTCGACCGCGTTGGCGAATTTGATCGCGTCGTTGAGGAACCAGCCGGGGCCGCAATCGAGTGCCAGCGAGACCTTGTCGCCGAGCACTTCCTTCATCGCGATGACGCAGTCGAGCATGTGGTTGAAGCCGTGCTCGCTGATCTGCCCCTGGTCCATCGCGCCGTGATAGCCGGCCTTCCGGCCGACCGGGCCGTAGTGGAAGTCGGCGACCGAGTCCTTCATGTTGGAGTGGAAGCTGATGCCCTGCTTCACCATGAAGAAGCCCTGCGGCTGCTCCATCATCCACTTAACGTCGGCGGCGTAGTCCTCGGGCCGGTCGCCCTTGCGCTTGCCGCGGATCGAGCCGTTATAGACGCGGACCTGGTCGCGCACCTTGCCGCCGAGCAGCTTGTAGGCCGGGACGTTCGCGGCCTTGCCGGCGATATCCCACAGCGCATGCTCGATCACCGAGACGGCGGCGCCATAAGGCTTGAACGAACCGCGTTGGCGGATTTTCATCATGCAGCGCTCGACGTCGGTCGGGTCCTCGCCGATCAGCGCATCGCGGAAATGCAGGATGAAGGGCTTCAGGTAGGTCTTGGTGTATTCCACCTCGCCGATGCCGTAGAGGCCCTCGTCGGTGACGATGCGGACGATCGGATGCTTGCCGATGACGGCAACGCGCAGGTCGGTGATCTTCATGATGTCTCCTCGTTCCTGCCAGAGCAGGCGTCCCAACTGTCAAACTTCTGCCTTCTCCCCTTGTGGGAGAAGGTGCCCGAAGGGCGGATGAGGGGTGCTCTCCACCCGCACTCAGCCCGTCGCTCTGCTCCGGTCTCGCGACACTTCGTGCCGCGGACCCCTCATCCGGCGGCTCGCACCACCTTCTCCCACAAGGGGAGAAGGCAAACGGCGGTAGCCGTCCGGGTCAGCTCCAGGTGCGGTCCCACGAGAAGTCGTTGTCCCACTGGTCGGTGGGCTGCCAGATGTCGGTGACGCCCGGCTGCAGGTGCTGCCGCAGCAGCTCGTCATTGAGGTCGTCGATGCCGAGGCCGGGCTTGTCGGTCAGCGTGATGAAGCCGTTGTCGACCACTGGGCTACCGACGGCGATGTCGGCCCACCAGTCGACGTCGACCGAGTGATACTCGAGCGCGAGGAAGTTCTCGGTGGCGGTCGCGACATGCGCGGCGGCGATTGCGGCGATCGGGCTTTCGGCCATGTGGATGGCCATGGCGATGCCGTGCTCCTGCGCGGCGTCGCCGATCTTCTTGGTCTCGAGGATGCCGCCGCTGGTGAGGATGTCCGGATGGATGACCGAGATGCCGGCATTGAACAGCGGCTCGAAGCCTTCCTTGAGGTAGATGTCCTCGCCGGTGCAGATCGGGACCGAGGTCGCTTCCTGCAGCCGCCGATAGCTCTCGGCGTGCTGCCAGGGGATCACGTCCTCGAGCCAGGCCGGGGTGTACTTTTCGATCCGCTGCGCGAGGCGGATGCCGTCCTGCAGGGAGATATGGCCCAGGTGGTCGATGGCGAGCGGGATCTCCGGGCCGATCTCGGCGCGGACCTCGGCCATGTACTGATCGAGCAGGTCGAGGCCCTTCTCACTGAAGTGCAGGCCGGTGAACGGATGCATGACGTTCTGCGCGTCGTAGATCAGGTTGCGCGCCTTGCGCTCCTCGAGGGTTTTGGCCTCGATGCCGCCGGCATGGTGGTGGAAGGCTTCCAGCACGCCGGCAGGGCCGACCACCGCGCCCGGGACATCGGCGATCTGCATCAGGCCGAGGTCCATCTTGAGGAAGGTGAACCCCAGGTCCATGCGCTCCTTGAGGCGCTTGCCCATCGCCGTGCCGCTCGGCCGGTCGGCATCGGTGTCGCAATAGACCCGGACCTTGTCGCGGAACTTGCCGCCCAGCATCTGGTAGACCGGCACGCCATAGGCCTTGCCGGCGAGGTCCCACAGCGCGATCTCGATCGCCGATACGCCGCCGCCCTGGCGCCCATGGCCGCCGAACTGCTTGATGCGGCGGAACAACCGGTCGATGTCGCAGGGGTTCTCGCCGAGCAGCCGGCTCTTCAGCATCAGCGCATAGGTGGCGCTGGCGCCGTCGCGCACTTCGCCGAGACCGACGATGCCCTGGTTGGTGTAGATCTTGAGCAGTGCCGATCGGAACGGCGCGCCGGTGATTTCGGCCACGCGAATGTCGGTGATGCGCAACTCACTCGGCCGCGAAGCCGTGCGCACGGAACTATCGATAGTCACTAGTCTCTCCTCCAAAATGACTTGATCGGTTGCCCGCGGGTTTCAGTGCGGAAGCCGGCGACTTATGGTCGCCGCTGTGTTCCGCCCCTCTGGGCAACGCCCATCTGCTCGATGATGTGACGGCCCGAGCCCTCGACGTGCCGGGCCACCACCGCAGCGGCGCCGTCGGCATCCTGTTGGCGGATGCACTCGATGAGTTCGCGATGCTCGCGCAGCACCGCCACGCGCCGGCTGAGCGAGGTCGGAAAGCGCCGGCTGATGGCGCGCAGGATCTCGCGATGCTTCCACCACAGCTCCGCGGCATGCCGGTTGTAATGACGGTCGTAGATGAACTGGTGGAAACGGGTATCGAGCTGGCCGTGCCGCACCCGATCCTCGAAATTGTTGGCTTCGAGCTCGGACTGGATGCGCTCGAGTTCGACGATGTCGGAATCCGACGCGATCGAGACAAACCAGCGCGTCAGCGCCGCCTCGATCAGCACCTCGATCTCGATGATGTCGCGCACGAAATCGGCGTCGATCGGCCGGACCCGCGCCCCGCGATTGGGCTCCATCAGCACGAATCCCTCGCCGCGCAGCTGCTGCAGCGCTTCGCGCACCGGGTTGGTCGATGTCTCGTAATGCTCGGCGAGGTCGGCGACCTTCAGCCGCTCATTGGGCCCCAGCCGTCCCGAAACGATGTCCTCGCGGATCATCTCGTAGACGGAGGCCTGCTGCTGCTCGAGGCTTTCCTCGGGCTGGTCCGGCTTGACGGTTACCTCGCTCATCAGTTCTGTCTATGCATATTTTTTGAGCAAGCCAAGCCCCGTTAGCACGTAAACTCGCCGAAATAATGTACGACTTTGGCAAGGTTGACATACACAGGCTTTGCTGGAACTCTGCCATACCAGTTGGGAAAAGCCGGCGCCAAGTCCGGTTCCGGAGGCGAGGAACAGCGCATGCTGTAGGAGCTGACCGCGGCCATGAGCCGGGCCCGCTACCGATTTGAGGAGGAGTATTCTCAATGCATAACAAGACCGGCCGGCGTCTGCTTGGCCTTTCGATGGCGGTGCTGAGCGCGGCCACCATGCTGACCACCGCGACGACCGCGTCCTACGCGCAGAGCGTGGACCTCAGCAAATGGTCGCCGGAATACGTGAAGTCGATCGCCGGCACCAAGCAGTTCGACGCCGCCAAGGATTGCGGCGCGGTGGTGCCGAACGACTACACCGGCAATGTCAGCTATTGGTACACCGGCCCGTTCGAAGCCGATCCGCAGATCGCGCACGACATGGACAAGGCGTTCTGGGACGCCTTCAAGGCCGCCTATCCGAACATCACCACCGACGTGCAGTCGATCACCTATAACGAGTTGCTCGACAAGTTCCGCACCTCGCTGCTCGGCAACTCGGCTCCGATGGTCATCCGCCTGCAGATCCTGGGTGGCGTCGAATTCGCCGCCAAGGGCTACCTGCAGCCGCTGAAGCCGGAAGATGTCGGCTACACCGCCGCCGATTTCTGGCCTGGCGCGCTGAAGTCGGTGACCTACGAGGGCGTCGGCTACGGCCTGCCGACCAACAACGAAACCATGGCGATGATCTGGAACGCCAAGGTGTTCAAGGATGCCGGGCTCGATCCGGAAAATCCGCCGGCTACCTGGGACGACGTCGTCGCCTATTCCAAGCAGATCCACGACAAGCTCGGTATCCCGGGCTACGGGCTCGTCGCCAAGCAGAACGCCGGCAACACGCCGTTCCGCTTCATGCCGCAGCTCTGGGCCTACGGTGGCGGCGCGCTCGACGAAGCTTCGGCCGAACCGACCTACAAGGATGTCTGGATCAACAACGAGGGCTCGAAGAAAGCCCTGCAGGCCGCCTACCAGATGTACGCGGTCGACAAGTCGGTTCCGACTTCCGCACTGACCAACACGCAGGGTGAAAACCAGGCGCCGTTCATCGCCGGCAAGCTCGGCATGATGATCGCCCACCCGGCCGAATACGCCAAGATGAACGACCTCGCCAGTAAGGCCACTGGTACCGACAAGGCCGTCGCCGACGACGTGGTCGCCAACATGCGCTACGGCCTGATCCCGACCGGCCCCGACGGCAAGCGCGCCGTGGTGTTCGGCGGCTCCAACATCCACGTGGTGAAGCCCGAGTTCGTGCAGGGCGGCAAGGTCGACGAGCAGGCCGTCAAGGCACTGATCTGCTTCTGGGACAGCCCGGAATGGTCGACCAAGCTCGCCTGGGTCGGCTCCAACCCCGGCAACATCAACGGCTTCTTGACCGATGCCATGAAGGAACGCCTCGACACCATCAAGTTCCTCGATGTCACCACCTCGATGCTGCCCAACGGCATCCCGTTCCCGGTGATCCCGCAGGCTCCGGAAATCATGAACATCATCGTTCCTGACATGCTGCAGAACGCCCTCACCGGCAACATGACCGTCGACCAGGCGGTCGAGGATGCGGCCACCAAGGTGAAGGCCATCGTCGACGGCGGCGGCGGCATCTGATCGCCGGACTGCACAATCCCGGACCGGTGGCATCGCCGCCGGTCCTTTATCTTCACAACCAGGGTATGCGCTGTGAGCACCGTTCAGGGACAAGCCATCTTTCGTGACGTGCCCGAGCCCAAGCGCATCGGCCTGCGCCAGAAGGTGTGGAACAGCCGGTTCGACTATCTCTATGTAGCGCCGGCGATCCTGGTGATGCTGGTCGTCATCGGCTACCCGATCTACTACACGATCGAGCTGAGCTTCTTTAATACGCCCGCGAGCCTCGCCCTGAGCGACAAGACGTTCAACGGCCTCGACAATTACATCACCATCCTCACCAGCCCGATCTTCTGGAAGGTCACCTGGCAGACGGTGCTGTGGACGGTGCTTTCCACCTGCTTCGCTTTCCTCCTCGGCCTCGGTGCCGCGCTTGCCTTGCATCGCGAGTTCATCGGCCGCGGGTTCCTGCGTGCGCTCCTCCTCATTCCGTGGGTGGTGAGCGCGGTGGCGGCCTCGTATGTGTGGAAGTGGCTCTATCACTCCGATTTCGGCGCCATCAGCGCGATGCTGAGCCAGATCGGCCTGACCGACAAGCCGATCAACTTCGTCGACAACACCAGCACCTCGCTCTACGCCCTGATCGTCGTGAACGTGTGGAAGGAATTCTCCTTCGCCATGATCATGCTGATGGCGGGCCTGCAGACCGTGCCCGATACGCTGCTGCGCGCCGCACAGGTCGATGGCGCGAGCCCCTGGCAGCGGTTCTGGCACGTGACGTTCCCGCATCTGCAGGGCGTGTCGATGGTCACCCTGCTGCTGCTCGCGGTGTCGAACTTCAACTCCTTCATCATCCCCTGGATCATGACCGGCGGCGGCCCGGCCGGCTCGTCGGACATCTGGATCACCCATATCTACCAGCTCGCCTTCGGGCGGCAGCGCTGGGGCGTCGCCTCGGCCTACGCGGTGATCCTGTTCATCGTGATGATGGTGCTCGGCTACTTCTATGTCCGCGCATTGACCAAGGGCGACGACGCGAGGGCCGCCACATGACCGCCATCACCGAAGCTGCAGTGACCCAGCGCAAGGGCGCGGGCGGCTGGCGCTGGGCCGGACGCATCTTCCTGGTGCTGCTGCTCGGCTTCACCGTCATGCCGATGATCTGGATGTTCATCACCTCGCTGAAGACGGGCTTTGCCGCGATGCAATACCCGCCACAGTGGTGGCCGGCTTCGCCGACGCTGGAGAACTACTGGCGCCTGATCGACCCCTCGGGCAGCGTCGGCCGCGACTTCCTGCAGTATTTCTGGAACAGCGTCTGGGTCTCGACCCTCACGACCATCCTCGCGGTGGTGGTGGCGGTGCCGGCGGCCTATGCCTTCTCGCGGTTCCGCTTCCCGGCCCGCAACTTCCTGTTCTTCGCAGTGCTGCTCAGGAACATGTTCCCGGCCGTGGTGTTCCTCGTGCCGCTGTTCATCCTGATGAAGGCGCTGGGGCTGGTGAATACCCACGGCTCGCTGATCCTCACCTACCTGACCTTCGGGCTGCCGCTTGCCATCTGGCTGCTCAAAGGGTTCTACGACAACATCCCCGTGCAGCTCGAACAGGCGGCCCGCATCGATGGCGCGACGCGCTTCCAGGCGTTCTTCCTGATCGTCATGCCGCTCTCGACGCCGGGCATCATAGCGACCTCAATCTACAGCTTCATCGGCGCGTGGAACGAGTACATCTACGCCTACACCTTCCTCACCCGGCACGATCAGATGACCCTGCCCGTCGGCATCCAGCGCTTCTTTTCGGAGAACGCCACGGACTGGCCGGGGCTGATGGCCGCCACCTTCATGATGAGCATCCCCGTCGTGGTGCTGTTCCTCGTCCTGCAACGCTACTTCGTGCGCGCCCTGACCGAGGGCGCCGTGAAGCACTAACGGAAAGCTCAAGGAAACCCACATGGCTCAGGTTCTCCTCAAGGACGTGGTGAAGAACTACGGCGACGTCTATGCCGTGAACCACGTGTCACTGACCGTCGAGGATGGGGAGTTCGTCGCGCTGGTCGGCCCGTCAGGCTGCGGCAAGACGACGACGCTCAACCTCGTCGCCGGCCTCATTCCGATGTCGGGCGGCACCGTCAGCATCGGCGACCGAGACGTTACCGACCTCGATCCCAAGGACCGGGACATCGCCATGGTGTTCCAGAACTACGCGCTCTACCCGCAGAAGTCGGTCTACAAGAACCTCGCCTTCCCGCTGCAGATGCGGAAGATGAGCAAGGACGAGATCGACCGCCGCGTCCAGGCGGCCGCCAAGACCCTCGACATCACGCATCTGCTCGAGCGTAAGCCACGCGAACTCTCCGGCGGCCAGCAGCAGCGCGTCGCGCTCGGCCGGGCGCTGGTGCGCGAGCCGCGCGCCTTCCTCATGGACGAGCCGCTGTCGAACCTCGACGCCAAGCTGCGCGTTCAGATGCGTTCCGAGATCAAGCGCTTCCACCAGGATCTCGGCGCCACCATCATCTATGTGACGCACGACCAGCTCGAAGCCGTCACCATGTCCGACAAGATGGCGGTGATGAACGGTGGGTTCCTGCAGCAGTACGACAGCCCGGCCAACGTCTTCGCCAATCCGGTGAACATGTTTGTCGCGAGCTTCGTGGGTTCACCGGCCATGAGCCTCGTGCCGCTGACCGCGGTGAGCAAGGGCACCGATGTGGTGCTCAGCAGCCCCGAGGGCTGGGAGTTGCCGCTCTCCGCCGCCAACGCCAGGAAGGCGCTGAGCGCCAAGTCGAACAAGGTGGTGCTTGGCGGCCGGCACTCGACCATCAAGGTGCACAAGGCGCAGGTGCCGGGTTCGGTGCCGGGCAAGGTCTATACCGTCGAGCCGACCGGCGACGTCACCTTCGCCCAGGTCTTCGTTTCTGGCGCCGTTGTCAATGTCAGCGTCGAGCCGACCTTCCAGCTCAGGCCCGACGAACCGGTGTTCCTCGAGTTCGACCAGAACCGGATGCACCTGTTCGACGGCGAGACCGAGATGGCGCTCAAGGCGAGCTGACGATGCGCGCAGGGACTAACGCCACCAGACGGCCCCCTCCCATCCTCCCCAATGAAGGGGGAGGTGCCCCGCCGGTGCGTGCTGCACGATCGAGCCACAGCCTCGACTCTTCACCTCCCCCTTCATGGAGGAGGCCGGGAGGGAGCCGTCTCTCTCCGCCAACCGCCTGAACATCGCCGACCCCGCCGACTACCCGCTTCCATTGCCGGAAGCTCCAGCCAGCATGGACGCCCCATGAAAATCAAAGAGATCAAGGTCATCGTCTGCTCGCCCGGACGGAACTTCACCACGGTGAAGATCATCACCGACGAGGGCGTCTACGGCATCGGCGACGGCACGGTGAACGGCCGCGAGCTGTCGGTGGCGAGCTATCTCGAGGATCACGTTGCGCCGGCGCTGATCGGCATGGATCCGCTCAGGACCGAGGACATTTGGCAGTATCTCTACAAGGGCGCCTACTGGCGTCGCGGCCCGATCACCATGGCGGCGATCTCGGCCATCGACATGGCGCTGTGGGACATCAAGGCCAAGGTCGCCGGCCTGCCGCTCTACCAGCTGCTCGGCGGCCGCTCGCGCGACAAGGTGATGGTCTACCGCCACGCCTCCGGCCTCGAAATCTCCGAGGTGGTCGAGGGTGTGTTGGCCATCAAGGAAACCGGCGTCCAGGCAGTCCGTGCCCAGGTGGCGATCCCCGGCCTGCCGCCGATCTACGGCACCGGCGATTCGACCGACACCGCGGCGCTGAAGGGCCGTGGCGCGATCGTGCCGCACGAGGAAGTGTGGGCGACACACAAGTACCTGCCGCTGGTGCCAAAGCTGTTCGAGAAGGTCCGCGACGCGGTCGGCTGGGACGTGCACCTGCTGCACGACGTGCACCACCGGCTGACGCCGATCGAAGCGGCCCGGCTGGGCAAGGACCTCGAGCCCTACCGGCTGTTCTGGCTGGAGGACGCAATCCCGGCCGAGCTGCAGGAAGGCTTCCGCATCATCCGCCAGCACACCACGCAGCCGCTGGCCGTGGGTGAGGTGTTCAACTCGATCTACGACACCCACACGCTGATCACCGAGCAGCTGATCGACTATGCGCGCGTCACCTCGACCCATGCGGGCGGCGTCACCGGCATCAAGAAGATCTTCGACCTCGCGGCGATCTACCACGTCAAATCGGCCTGCCACGGCCCGCAGGACGTGTCGCCGATCGCCATGGGCTGCAACATCCATGTCGACGTGGCGATCCCGAACTTCGGCATCCAGGAGTTTGCCAACTACACCGAACAGATGTTCGACGTGTTCAAGTGCGCCTGGTCGTATGACCGCGGCTACCTGCAGCCGGGCGAGGTGCCGGGCCACGGCGTCGATTTCGACGAAGGTCTCGCTGCCAAATATCCCTACAAGCAGGCTTACCTGCCGATCGCCCGTCTCGAAGACGGTAGCATGACCAGCTGGTGAGGAGACCAGAGTGAAGATCACCGCCATCAAGCCGTTCCCGGTCTGGGTCGGCCATCGCAACCAGCTGATCGTCAAGATCGAGACCGATTCGGGCATTTTCGGCTGGGGCGAAAGCGGGCTGAGCGGCCGCGAGAAGGCGGTGGGCGGCGCGCTCGAGCACTATGCGCAGTTCCTCGTCGGCCGCGACCCGATGCAGATCGGCGCGTTGTGGCAGGAAATGTACCGCAGCCAGTATTTCGAGGGCGGGCGCGTGCTCACCGCGGCGCAGTCGGCGCTCGACATCGCGCTCCATGACATCAAGGGCAAGGCGCTCGGCGTGCCGGTCTACGAGCTGCTCGGCGGCAAGCACCGCAACGTCATCCCGACCTTCGCCTCGACCGGCTCGATCACCGGCGACGAGACCATCGAGGATGCGCGTAAGCTGATGGATCGCGGCTGGTCCACCATCCGCTTCTTCCCGGCCGAGTGGAACGACGCGCAGGGCATTTTCGAGCCGCGCGAATCGATCGGCAAGACCGCGAAGTTCCTCACCAGGGCGCGCGAGGCGCTGGGCGAGACCGTGGTGCTCGGCATCGACTATCACCACCGGCTGTCGGTGGCCGAGGCCGCGAGCTTCTGCCAGAAGATGCCGTCCGGCACGATCGACTTCCTCGAAGAACCGATCCGCGACGAGACGCCGGAGGCCTACGAGAACCTCAGGAAACTCACCGACGTGCAGTTCGCCATCGGCGAGGAATTCTCGTCCAAGTGGCAGTTCCTGCCCTACATCGAGCGCGGCATCCACCAGTACAACCGGCTGGACCTCTGCAATGTCGGCGGCTTCACCGAGGCGATGAAGGTGGCCGGCTGGAGCGAGGCGCACTATGTCGACCTGATGCCGCACAACCCGCTGGGGCCGATCTGCACTGCGGCGACCATCCATTTCTCGGCGGCAACGCCCAACTTCTTCGCGCTCGAAGTGCGCGCCAACGCCACCGACCTCTATGCCGGGACGCCCACCGCGGACCTGTTCCCGGTGATGCCAATGCTCGATGGCGCAGTGTTCCACGTGCCGGATGCGCCGGGGCTCGGCATCGAGATCAACGAGGCGCTGCTCGACAAGGACAGCTTCAAGTTCTGGGAGGCGCCCCATTTGAAGCGCCGCGACGGTTCGGTCACCAACTGGTAGACCCACATCTCATTTTGGAGGAGACATACATGGTCCACGTCATGCAAAGCCCGATCCCGGCGTTCAAGCGTCCGAGCAAGGACATCATCGCCGCGCTGAAGGATATCGGCACTGCCACCGTCGCCGGCTCGCTCGGCCATTCCGGCTTTCGCAACCCGCACATGGTCGGCCCGGTCAGCCAGTATAAGGGCAAGTCGATCGTTGGCACGGCGCTGACGCTGCAGTTCATGCCGCAGCGCCCGGACCTGTTCAGCGAGGGCGAGTATTCGGATCCCGAAAAGCAGCTGCACCGCCACGTGCTCTACGAAGTCGAGGAGAACGACGTGGTCGTGGTCGACGCGCGCGGCGACCTGAGCTCGGGCGTGTTCGGCGACATGATGTCGACCTACTTCAAGGGCCGTAAGGGCGCCGGCATCGTCATCGACGGCGTGATGCGCGACAAGCCGAACGTGGACAAGCTCGATCTCGCCATCTGGATGCGCGGCTGGACCCCGAACTACCACGTCCAGGTCTCGATCTGGCCGTCGGCGGTGAATGTGCCGATCTCCTGCGGCGGCGTCATGGTCATCCCGGGCGACATCATCATGGCCGATGACGACGGCGTCGTGGTGCTGCCCCAGTCGATGGCCGAAAAGGTCATCGAGGATTCCAAGAAACATGCCGAGTGGGAAGTGTTCAGCCGCGAGAAGCTGACGGCCGGTGAATCGCTCCGCCGCTACTACCCGCTGCACCCCGATGCCGAGGAAGAGTACCAGGCCTGGCGTAAGGCCAAGGGACTGCCGCCGAGCCCGAGCCACTGAGGCAGCGGACTCCACTGAATGAGAAGGGCGCCACAGTGGCGCCCTTTGCGCTTGCGGGAGGATGCGCATGAAGAGCGACACGACCAAGGGCCTGCGCCAGTTTCTCACCCCGGAGCAGCAGAGCGACTGGCTGGACGGCAAGGCGGACTTGCCTGACGCCGAGGAGCGCCCGGAGTCGCTGGAGTTGCGGTTCAAGTACCTCCCACGGTTCGAGAAGCTCCTTCGTCGCCCGCAGGCACAGGACGTCCTCGACATCCTGCGCCGCTACGGCGCGAGCTGCCTCCCCATCCCGCGCCAGACCGAGCGCTATTACTGGTCGGTGTCCTGCCTGCCGTCGACCTCCGACAAGCCGCTGGTGCGGGTCAATGCGAGCTGGATGGAGCTGTTCACTCTCTACGCGGACGGTGAGGGCGTGCGCTCGAGATTCATCCTGCATCTCTCGGATTTCACCACGGACAACTCGCTCGATGAGGCGCGCGTCGACGAGGGGGTGATCGAGCAGAGCGTCGAGAGGCCCGAGGATTTCGGCTATTTCTTCCCGCGCGGCCAGGACATGTTCGGCATCACCGTGCGGGGCGCAGCCTCAATCCGCAAGTTCCTGTCGAACCCCACCGCGTTGCGGGCCATTCGACGATTCAACCTGACCCACATGAACCGGGGACGGAACGCCTATCAGGCGAGCCACAGCTACAGCGTGGCTGACCGCATGCTGGGAGGGTGAGACTACGGGCATCGAGCCCGGCTCGCACCCCCTCCGAGCTGCGCTAGGTCGCAGCGCTCCCAAGCTCCGCTTGCCTCCTCCGTCAAGGGGGAGGTGGGGCTGGTGGGTTTGGCTGGGCCCGGCGATCAAGCCTTCCCGAGGAACTCGGCCATCCTCAACAGCCCCTGCATGTAGCCGATGGCGTGTGAGCGGCCGCGGTGGTTCCAGTCGCTGTCGCCGTCCATCTTGGGGACGTGGTCGTCGAGCAGGAAGCCGTCGAACCCGTTCTTGGCGAGGAGCACGATGACTTCGGCCGGGTCGAAATTGCCGTCGCCGATGAAGCACTCGACGAAGTTCGGCACCGAGCCCTTCACGTCGCGGAAGTGGATGTAGGAGATGCGGCCCTTGGGCGCGAAGTACTCGATCATCTCGTTGACGTTGGCCTTGCCGCCTTCCATTTCCGAGCAGCAGCCGAGGCAGAGGTCGAGCGACCAGGCTTCGGAGCGGCCGACGAGGTCGTAGGCCTTCTTGAAGTTCTCGGGCTTGTAGAAGAGGCGCGCCACGCCGCCCAGCATCGGCACCGGGGGATCATCCGGGTGGAGGGCGAGCTTCAGGCCTTCCTCCTCGGCGACCGGCAGCACGGCCTTCATGAAGTACTCGTAGTTGCTCCACATCTGCGCTTCGGTGATCAACGGGCCGTCCTTGCCGAATAGCGGCATAGAGGATGCGCGGCCGAGCGTGGTCGGCATGAACGAGCGGAGCAGCTCGAGATTGTCGATATTGGCTTCGACCACGGCCATGTCGAACTGTCGGGCCACGGCGCCGCCGCGGGTCGCGGCGTCACGCTTGGTGGTCCACACCGAGTTGGGCATGAAGTGGAGGCCGAGCACCGGAATGCCAGCGCGGGCGACGGCACGGATGGTCGCCTGGTAGTTCTCGATCTGCTCGTCGCGGCCGTCGAGCCCCATCATCGCCTTGTGGTAGAAGTGCGTCGGAACGTTCTCGATCGCCTCGAACTTAAGGCCGGCGGCTTCGACCTGGTCGACCAGCGCCCGCACATCCTTCTCTTCCCAGCGGCTGTCGCCAGGGAGCGTAGGGTTGTTCATCTGCAACCCGGTGGCGCCGATCTGCGCCGCGAAGCGGAGCCTCTCCTCGCTCAGTTCGTGGAACTGGCCTACCGCAACCCTGATACCCATCGTCGTATGTTCCTGTTGGCTTGAGATGTCTCGCCGGGTGTTCAGCCCTTGACCGATCCCTCGGTCATGCCCGCCACCATGAAGCGCTGGGCGACGAAATAGAGGATCATCAGCGGCACCGACGAGATCACCGCGCCGGCCATCAAAGGCCCCCACGGCAACACGTCGCTGGTGATGAGATAGTTGAGTGCCAGCGGCGCGGTGCGCTGGCTTTCGGAGGTGATGAGGACGAGTGCGAAGAGCAGTTCGTTCCACGCCCCGGTGAAGGTGAAGATGGCCACCGCCGCGATACCCGGCGCCGAGAGCGGCAGGACGATGCGGATCAGCGCGCCGAAGCGACTGAGCCCATCGATCATTCCCTGTTCCTCGAGCTCGCGCGGCACGCCGCGGAAATAGCCCTGCAGCAGCCAGGTGGAGAGCGGCAGCGAGAAGGTGAGATAGACCAGCACCAGCCCGACCAGCGAATTGCCCAGGTGCAGCTGCGCCATGACGATCGACAGCGGGATGAACAGCAGTGAGCCCGGCGTGAGGTAGGCGAAGAGGATCAGCCGCCCGAACACGCCACGGAAGCGGTAGCGGAAGCGCACCATCGAGTAGGCGGCGAAGGACGAGATGGTCACCGAGATCAGCGTCACGATGGTCGAGACGATCAGGCTGTTGCGGATGGCGAGGAGGAAGCCGCCGTCGGCGAGGAGCTTCGAGAAATTGTCGAGCGTGAAGGTCTTCGGCCACAGCGAGGGCACGCGGTAGATCTCGCGCGGCAGCTTCAGCGAGGTGATGATCATCCAGTAGATCGGGAACAGCACCAGCAGCACGGCGATGGCGAGGACGAGATAGCTGAGGCCGCGGCCGATCCACAGGCGGCGCAGTGCGGTGTTCGGGCTGGAGGCGGCGGGCGCCACGACGTCTGCGAGGGTGCTCACTCTTCCCTCCGCATCATCAGCGAGGTGGCGAAGAGGACGAGGATGGCGAGCACCGGCAGCATGTAGACCGACACCGCGGCGGCCTCACCGATGCGCTGCGTCTGCATGCCGAAATAGGCCAGCACCGGGAACACCATGGTGGCGTCGGATGGGCCGCCGGCGGTCAGCAGCCAGACGTGCTCGAAGCCGTTGGCGGTCCAGATCGAACTCAGCAGCGTCGTCACGATGATCACCGGCAGGATGCCAGGGAGGGTAACGTTCCAGAAGCGCTGCCAGACATTGGCGCCATCGACGATGGCCGCCTCGTAGAGCTCCTTGGGCACCGATTGCAGGGCGGCGAGCAGGGAAACGAACCAGAACGGGAAGCCGCGCCAGACCGAGGCGGTGATCACCGCGCCCATGGCGGTGGAGCGCGAGCCGAGCCAATCGACCACATGCGGGTAGAGGCCGGTCTGCGTGAGGATGAGATTAATGCCGCCGCCGATCGGCTGGTACAGCACACGCCAGGTGAGGAAGGCGACGAAGGCCGGCATCGCCCAGGGCAGCATCAGGAACGAGCGGAAGATGCCGCGGCCGGGGAGTTTCTGGTGGACGAGCAGCGCGAGGCCGAGCCCGATGCAGAGCTTCAGTCCGTCCGATACCAGGACGATGACGATGGTGTTCCAGATGGCGCTCCAGAACGTCGCCGTGCCGGCGAGATACTGGAAGTTCTTGAAGCCGATGAAGTTACCGACGCTGCCGATCACCTGGTCGGTGAACGACACCCAGATGGCAAAGAAGAACGGGTAGGCGACGAGGCCGATGATCAACAGGATCACCGGCGCGACCAGCGCATAGGCGAACAGCTTGATCCGGAAGCCGCCGCCGAAGCCGGAGCGGGAAGGGGGACCTGGCTCCTGATCGATCGCCGCTGTCATGCGTTCTCTGTCCTCGATGCGGAAGAAGCCCGCGGATGGCGCGAGGCCATCCGCGGCAGGGAGGAACTACGGGATCAGTATTTGTCGTAGATCGCCTGGGCCGAGGCTTGCGCCTCATCCATTGCCTTGTCGAAGTCCCAGCCGTCGACGACCACGCGCTGCGCCATCTTCGGGATGACGAAGTTAGAGCCGACATCGACATAGGCGGCGTTGAGCACGTCCGGGTAAGCCGGCGCAGTGCCCGCCTTGGCGAGGCCGAGCAGGCCCGTCAGGATCGTGTTCTTGCCATCGAAGGCGGCGAGCTGTTCCTGGTTCTTCAGCACCGGGCCATAGATCGCCACGTTGAAGTAGGCGTTCATGAACTCCGGCGAAGACAGGTGCTCGAGCAGGGCCTTGGCCTCGTCCTGGCTGGTGCTGCCCTTGGTGATGGCACGCGTCTGCGGGGTGATCGGCGAGACCTGGCCCTTCGGACCGGCCGGGAGCGGCGAGAAGGCGCTGGCTTCGAACAATTCCGGATCGTCCTTCTTGGCCGCGATGCCGACCGAGCCGGTATTGGCGATGAAGGCGGCCTGGCCCGAGAGATAGGCCTGGTTGTCGCCGGCCCCATCCCACGTGGTGGCGCCGGGCGGGAACAGGCCCTTGTCCCAGGCGTCCTTCAGCCAGGTCAGGTAGGTCCGGGTTTCCTCGGACTTGATGGTGACTTTCTTGCCCGCGTCGTCGGCGATGCGGCCGCCATAGGACTGCAGCACGTTCACCTGCACGTTGGCATCGCCGACATTGGAGAGCGCGAGGCCGAGGCCGGAGACCGGCGGGGCGTTGACGGCAGTGGCCTGGGTGACCAGCTCTTCCCAGGTCTTGGGGGCCTCGGTGAAGCCCGCGGGCTCCAGCAGATCCTTGCGACGGAGCAGCAGGTTGCCGTTGACGCCGAAGGGCAGGCCGGTGCGGCCGCCGACGATTGCCGTGGTGTCGGTGGCGCGATCCGGACCCTCGAACCAGCCGCCCTGGGCGTCGCCGACCTTCTTGTAGAGATCGTCGATGGTGATGAACTGGTCCTGCCGCGACAAGAGCAGCAGCAGGTCGAGGCCGACATCCAGCGCGTCGGGCATGGTGTTGGAAGCGACCGCCGCCGACACTTTCTGCACCGTCTCGTTCTGGTTGATCATCACCACCTCGGTGGCAACGCCGTTGGCGGCGCCCCAGGCCATGATGGTGTCGGTGAGCAGCTTGTTGGCATCATCCGAGAAGATCAGTCCGCCCCAGTAGGTGAGCTTCTTGCCCTGCGCGATGGCGGGCATCGGAAAGCCGCTGGCAGCGGCGAGGGCAAGGCCGCTCGCCGCGGTCGTCAGCACGCGGCGGCGCGACCAGCCGGACGTCTTCTGGGTGTCGGTTTTGTTGGTCATGGGCTCTCCTCCAAGATGAGCTCGTTGCGGCTTGGCAATTGGAAAGAACAGTGCCGGACCGATCGCCCGGGCGATCAGTTTTCGGTGGGCGGCCCGCCTCCCTGCGGGATCCCGATTTGAATGGAGCGGGAAGGGCCAAAACGGCCGGCCGCTCACAGTTTTCTCGCTGCGCTGGCTTTTAAATATATTTAATAGCGCTATTAAGAGCGTATTATGGGGCTCAAACTGCTGTCAATGCGCGCGGGATAGGAGAAAAGGATGAGGGGGGAGATCGAGAATGCCGGATACATGGCATTCTTCGACGCGCTGGTTGCGGGGCGGCTGAAGCTCGGCCAGACGCTGACGCAGGACGAGCTGTGCAAGGTGCTGGGGCTGTCGCTGTCGCCGATGCGCGAGACCACGACGTTGCTCGAGGCCGAGGGGCTGATCACCGTCCGCCGCAAGGTCGGGATCACGATCTTCTATCCGGACGTGAAATTCGTCGGGAACTGCTTCCAGTTCCGCGGCCTGCTGGAGCGCGAGGGGCTGCGCAAGTTCGCCCAGACGGTGACGCCGGAGTGGACCACGACGATGCGCAACGAGCATGTCGAGATCATCGACTTCGTTCGCCGGGTGAATGAGATCGAGCGCTACCGCATCCCGGTGAAGCTGCTGGAGCGGAAGTTCCACGACACCTTCGTTGCGGCTTTCGACAACGACCAGATCCGCGTCAACTACGCCCGGCTGACGCAGAAGATGTACCTGCTGCGGCTGCACAACCTCAACGCGGTCGGGCCGGCCAACACGGTGACCTCGATGGAGGAGCACATGGTGATCATCGACGCGCTGAAGTCAGGGGATGTGGACGCTGCGTGTGACGGGTTGGACCGACATTTGCAGGGCGTGTTGCACCGGGTGCTGACGACGTGAGACCTCTGCGCTCCTAGACTGCGTCGTCGACCGGTCGCCTGCTGCCGCGCCTGAGGTTGGCTTCGTGGTCGTGCAGCACCACAAGCACCGAGGTTATCAGTCCCGCGAACAGGCCGGCCAGGAGGCCGATCATCATGCTGTCCTGGATGCCCATCACCTGGCCGATGCTGCTGGTGGCGAGACCGGCCGCAACGGCGGTAACGAAGGCGCCGACCCACACTGATAGCGGCGCGTTGCGTTCGCGATCGCTGAGGAAGAACTGCGGCAGCGATCGCCCCAGATAGCGGCGGATCAGGATCTCGGCGGCCACGGCGACGAAGGCGGCGACGATGCCGACCGACGCCCGTCCGGCATCAGTATCGGCAAACATCGCACCGATCAGCGCGCCGACAAGCGTGCCGATGATTATCGTGACGATAATGTAGGCTGTTACTTCGTAGCGAGACTTCGATGGACTTGGCATTCCGCACTCCAGTCACTCGCGCTCCTCTCAAATACTAGCCTGAACTATAGCCTCGGACAATGGCGGGGCCGGCGCCTCTCATCCGCAAGTCGAATCTCGGTCCCCGTTGACAAGCACCGACACCGGCGCTTAGCTGTCCCTAATATGAAACGCTCGTTCCAATATTGGAACACAGAGAAGCGTTGGGAGGAAGGCTCATGGGGAACGAGGCGCACTCGCCTGTCCTTGAGGCACGCAATATTTCGCGGCATTTCGGTGCGGTCGTGGCGCTCGCTGATGCATCGCTGCAGCTCTATCCGCGTGAAGTGGTGGGGCTGGTCGGCGACAACGGCGCCGGCAAGTCGACGCTACTGAAAATCCTCTCCGGCATCCTCACCCCGTCGGGTGGCGAGATCGTCATCGACGGCAGGCCGGTGGTGCTGAAGCGCGCCCAGGATGCCATGGATGCGGGGATCGAGACGGTCTACCAGGACCTCGCGCTGGTCGACACCATGTCGGCCTACCAGAACGTCTATCTCGGGCGCGAGGAGCTCTCGAAGAACCCGCTGGCCCGGCTGTTCAACCTCGTCGACGACAAGCAGATGCGCGAACGGGCTCGCCAGGTGCTGGACTCGCTGAAGGTGAAGGTGCCCTCGATAAACGTGTCGGTGAAGGGCATGTCGGGCGGCCAGCGCCAGTGCCTCGCCATCGCCCGCGCCCTGCTCTGGGGCCGCCGCATCGTCATCCTCGACGAGCCCACCGCGGCGCTCGGCGTGCGCGAAACCGGGCAGGTGCTCGAGGTGATCCGGAGCCTGCGCGAGCAGGACGTCTCGGTGATCATCGTCAGCCACAACATGCAGCAGTTGATGAGTGTTGCCGACCGCATCACCGTGATGCGGCTCGGCCGCTCGATCGCCACCCGCACCGTCAAGGACACCGAGGTCAACGAGATCGTCGGACTGATTACCGGCGCCATCCCCGGCGATTCCGCCGAGGCGCGCGCTGCGCAAGCTGCGGCCTGAGGCAACAAGCCCGGGGCCGCAAACACGATCGCATTCCACGTTACCGCAAAGGGAGGAGACCATCTTGCGTAACTCAGCACGTGCATTCGCCATCATGGCGCTATCGATACCCGCGCTCATCGGCTTCGCCGGTGTCGCTCAAGCTCAGGACAAGTTCAAACTCGGCATGATGGTGGGTGGAAACACCTGCTGCGAGTGGATGAAGGCGCAGGGCGACGTCGCCCGGGCGCTGGCCGAGAAAATGGGCTGGGACTATGTCGAACTTTCCAACAACAATGATCCGGCCACGGCGCTGAAGAATGCCCAGATCATGGTGCAGGAAGGCGTCGACGCTGCCATCCAGTTCAACGGCCAGCCCTCGACCAACCCGGCCATCAGCGCCGTGATGAAGGCCGCCAATATCCCGATCGTCACCTACGACATCGCCGATCCCGGCATGTATTTCGTCGGCATCGACAACCTCGCGGCCGGCATTGCCGGTGGCGAGCAGCTCGGCAAGATCATGAAGGAAAAGTGGAACTGCGAACCCGACCTGGTGATCTCGTCCGAGGGTGCCGGCGCCGGCATCGTCAACGAATGGCGTACCGGCGGCATGCGCACCGGCGTCAAGAACATCTGCCCGGACATCCCGGCGGAAAAATACATCTCGTTCGAGGGTAGCGGCGACGCAGCAGTCGCTCTGCCGGCGGCCCGCGATCTGCTTGCCGCCAATCCCAACGCGGTCAAGATGGCCGTGGTCGGCATCAACGACGGCGGCGTGCTCGGCCTGATCAATGCCGCCGAACAGCTCGGCCGCGCCGATGAAGTCATCGGCTGGGGCCAGGACGGCGCCTTCATCACCGGCGACAACGTCAACCCGCACCTCGCCGGGTCGGTGTTCTACTTCCTCGAAGGCTACGCCGTTTACGCCATCAAGGACGTTATCGGGCCGATTGCCGAAGGCAAGGAAGTTGCCCTCAAGGCCGATGCCGGCGATCCGGCGTCGAAGGTCCAGCCGTGCCCGGTCTCGGCCGAGCAGGCCAAGGCCGTGCCGGATATGGCCGAGCGTGTGACGCAGCTGCTCGCCGCCCCGGCCGGCACGACGGAATACGACCTGTTCTGCCCCAATAAGTAAGCTCGCCCAATAGCGGCAGCCGGCGATCCTCGATTGCCGGCTGCCGGCCTTTGTCGTTCAGCCACTCAGGAAGCGCCTATGTCCATGGACCGCGCCATCGATGCTACGCCTGCCCCGACCGCGCTCGGGGTCCGGTTCCAGGGTTGGGGCACGGCAATAACGCTGGTCGCGGTGTGGGCACTGCTGATTGCCGCCACCGGCATCTACCGGCCGGATTTCTTCGCCCACCAGACGGTGCTGGCCATCGCCTTCACCATGTCCATCGTCGGCGTGCTTGCCATCGGCCAGGGCATTATAGGCATCTCCGGCGGCTTCATCGACCTGAGCCAGCCAGCCGGCCTCATCCTCACCAGCCTTGTCGCCGTTCGCCTGTCGGAAGCCGGCCTGCCGCTGCCGTTGGTGTTTGTCGGCTCGGTGCTGGTCGGCATGGCATGGGGCGCATTCAACGCCGCAATCGTCGTTTTCGCCAAGCTCAACCCGGTGATCGTGACGCTGGCCACCAACTTCATCGGCCTCGCAGCGCTCTATCTCGTCTTCCAACTCGCCCAGGTGCCCAATGGCAGCGAAATCTACCACATGGGCCGCGCCAGCTTCCTTGGCCTGCCGGTCATCTGGTGGCCGATGCTGGTGCTCATCGTCATCGTCGGTTTCCTAATGCGCTTCACCCGATACGGGCGCCGCATCACCGCGGTTGGCGGCAACCGGTTTGCGGCACAAGCACGCGGCATCTCGCTGAAGAAAACCCGGTTCGCGACCTTCATGGCGGCCGGTGGGTTCGTCGGCTTTGCTTCGGTGCTGTTCGCCTCTGCCGCCGGCCCGTTCAACCCCAGTTCCGCTAGCACCTTACAGCTCAACGTGATCGCCGCTGTCATCCTTGCGGGGATCTCACTCGCCGGTGGGCGCGGCAGCTTCTGGATGCTGCTGCTCAGCGTCGGGTTCTTGTCCACCATCCCGACCTCGCTCGTCTTCTTCGGGCTCTCGTCCGATACCCAATCCATCTTCCAGGGCATTCTGCTGATGATCGCTGTGGCCATTGACGGCTATCGGGCGCGGAGGGGCACGCCATGACCGACACCGCCGCTGCAAGCCGCACGCTGCCCGCACACCTGCCGCACCACCCGATCCGCGACGCGCTGACCGGGTCGGTAGCGAGCATCGCCTTCACCTTCATCGCGGTGATCGCCGTCGGGCTGATCTGGATCGGGCCGAAGTTCGTCTCCTTCGGCAACGTCTCGATCATCGGCAGCTTCCTCATCGTGCCGCTGGTCGTCGGGGCGTTTTCGGGTTTTGCCCTGCTCGCCGGCGTGGTCGACCTCTCGATCGGCTCGATCGTCGGGATTTCGGCGGCGATTTTCGCCTGGCTCATCACCCATGGTTGGGGCATCTGGCCCGCCGCGGGTGCGACGCTCTCGATCTGCCTCGCGATCGGCGGCCTGAACGCACTGGCCATCGTGCGGTTCGGCGCCGATCCGATCGCTGCGACGCTGGGCATGCTTACGGCACTGCGCGGCATCACCTGGGTGCTATGCGGCAACCAGCGCATGATCCCGGCCTTCGACATCGACTTCTTCACCCTGATCAACCAGCAGGTCTTCGGCCTGCCGCTGTTCTTCCTGCTTGCCATCGTGCTGACGCTGATCGCCGCGGTGGTCGTCACCAAGACGCGGGTCGGCCGCCACATACAGGCGGTTGGCGGCGACGACCGCGCTGCAGCACGCGCCGGTATTTCGGTCAGGGGCGTGCGGACCGCGGCGCTGCTGCTCAGCGCTGTTGGTGGCGGGCTAGGCGGAATGATCTATGTCGGCCAGCTCGGCAGCGCCGCCGGTGCGACCGGTCTCGGCCTTGAGTTCCAGGTCTATGCCGCGCTGATGATCGGCGGCTACTCGATCCTGCGCGGCGGGGTCGGCAACCCGGTGGGCGGGGCGCTTGGCCTGCTCGCCGTGGCCGGGGTCGCCAACATTCTCGATCTGGGGCGCATCAGCCCGTACTACGTGAACATCATTGTCGGCCTGCTGCTGCTTGCCGCGGTCCTGCTCGACCGCCTGCGCGGCGGCGACGCCTACGAATAATAACCAGTTATCACTCGATCCAAGGATACTGTGCCGTGAAGATCTCGGACATCACCATCAAGTCGTTCCGCACCTATGCCGACCGCTGGGATGTCGGCCATGCATTGCCGCTGCCCAATACGCGGATGATGCAGACCGTGCTCACCATCCACACCGACGAAGGCGTGGTCGGGCACTATCTCGGCGGCGGTTCGCACGGCGACAACGAGGGCCTGAACGTCGTCGACCAGCAGCAGATCCTCTGGCGCATCAAGGACCTGCTGGTCGGGCAGGATCCGATGGATCGCGAGATGATCTGGAAGTGGATGTGGGTCGCCAACGTCCAGGAGAATGTCGCTTCGGTGATCGACAACGCGCTTTGGGATCTCGCAGGACGCTACACCAACCTGCCGGTCTACAAGCTGATGGGCGGCGCCGGGCGCGAGAAGGTGAAGGCCTACGCCTCGACCTATCCCAATATCGGCAAGCCGCACGTCTATGCCGAGCACGCGCTCGCCTGCAAAACCGAGGGCTACCAGGCCTACAAGATCCATCCGCACTATTTCTGGAACCCCGAGACCGGCACCCCGACCCCCGGCCGCCCGTCCAACATCAAGGCTGATATCGAGACTTGCCACCTGGTGCGCGAGGCCGTCGGACCCGACTACGTGCTGATGTTCGATCCGTGGGGCACCTACATGACCATGGAAGAGGCGATTCAGGTCGGCCGCGAACTCGAGAAGCTCAACTTCTACTGGTACGAGCACCCGATGCCGGAATACCGCACCGAGAGCTACGTGCGCTTGAGCCGTGAGCTGTCGATCCCGATCCTGTCGCCCGAGATCATCGCTGGTGGCGTGTTCTCGCGCGCCGAGTGGATCCTGCGCGGCGCCGGCGACATGAGCCGCATCGACGTGGTCCGAGGCGGCATTACTGGGGCGCGCAAGACCGCCATCGTCGCCGAGGCCTATGGGCTGCGCTGCGAAATGCACATGGCCGGCTGGGGCAACCTGCAGGTGATCGGCGCGACCTCGGAAGATACGTCCGAGTATTACGAGAAGGGCCTGCTCGCACCGGGCGTCGATTACGACGCGCCGCATCCCTACCTCAAGAACACTGTCGATAAGATCGATTCCGAGGGCTACGTGCACCTGCCGAAGGGCGCTGGCATGGGCTACGAAATCGAGTGGGACTACATTGACGACAATCTGATCGAACCCAACGCCACGACCAAGAAGACCCACTGGTAACGAGCTAGCGAGGCCCTATGTCGAGCATCACCCGGTCAGTCCAGGCCATGGACCTTCTTGCACGCAAGGGTCCGCTGGGAGTGCGCGCCGTGGCGCAGCAGTTGCAGCTGCCGCTCGGCTCGGTGCACCGGATGCTGCTAGATCTCGCCGAGGAAGGGGTGGTCGACCGCACCCCTTCGGGCGAGTGGGAGCTATCGTTCCGCCTGCTCGAGATCACCGGACTGCAGCTCGAGCGCATCGACCTGCCGCGGCTCTGCCGGCCCTTTGCCGAACAGATCGCCGAGGCGACCAGGGAGACGGTCAACGTCAACGCGCTGAGCGGCCTCTACGGAGTGTGTATCGACAAAGTACGCGGCAACGAGGGCATGCAGCTCGACCTGCGCATCGGCTCGCGTGGGCCGCTCAACTGCGGTGGTGCGGGGAAGGCGATGCTCTCATACATGCCCGAGGAACGGCGCGAGGAGGTCTACACCCATCCGCTGCCTGCGCTCACCAGCCACACCATCGTCGATGCCAACAAGCTGCGCGAGGAGATCGGGCGCATCCGCGACCGCTTCTATTCGATCGACGACCAGGAAGTGGTGATGGGCGTCTATTGCGTCGCCGTGCCGTTGCTCGACCGCACCGGCCACTCGGTGGGCGCGATGAGCGTCACCGGGCCTTCGGTGAAAAAACCAGGCGGCGACAACGTGATGCCGATCGTCGCGCAGCTCTGGAACGCCTGCGAGCACGTGAGCCGCCGGCTTGGATATGCCGGTGAATGGCCGCCGGCCGCCGCTTCAGCGGCTGCCCGCCTCGCCGGCTAAGGAGAAGACTTGTGGTTCGCCTCGCCTGGATGATGAAGCTGAAGCCCGGCAACGAGGCGATCTACAAGCAGAAGCACGACGAGATCTGGCCCGAGATGCTCGCGGCCATGAAGCGCGATGGCGTGCGAACCTTCTCGATCTACCGCAACGGGCTCGACCTCTTCGCCTACATGGAGCGCGACAGCGAACCGGTTCCCGGCACGCCGATCAGCGACCTCACCTGGCGCTGGTGGAAGATGATGGCGCCCTACATGGAAACCAATCCTGATTTCTCGCCGGTGCAACGCCCGGTCGAGGAAATGTTCAACTTCGAAAATCGCTGAAAGAGCTATTGTCCATGAGTTCGGCTGCCATCAGGGGCGTAGTGCCCATTCTCGTCACACCCTTTCTTCTCGATGGGTCGATCGACGAGGAGAGCCTTTCGCGCCTGATCGACTTCAACATCGTAGCGGGCGTGCATGGCCTTGGGGTGGCGCTGGGCAGCGAGGTGTTCAAGTTCAACGAGGCCGAGCGGGCGCAGATCACCCGCGCCACGATCGAGGCGGTGAATGGCCGGGTGCCGGTCATCATCAACTCGGGTGCCGCCGGCACCGACCTTGCGGTGTTCTACTCGAAGGCAGCGGAAGCGGCCGGGGCTGACGCGCTGATGGTGATCCCACCCTCGTTTATGCCGGTCAGCTCGGAGGAGATTTTCGACTACTACAAGGCGATCGATGCGGCTGTCGGTGTTCCGATCATCCTGCAGGACGTGCCGCAGGGGCCGATCTCGCCCGGACTGGCGCTCCGCATCGCCGACACCTGCAAGAACGTCAGATACATCAAGGTCGAAACCGTGCCGGTCACCGGCAAGGTGCAGGCCATGGCCGACGCGGTCGGCGATCGGCTGACCATTTTCGGTGGCGCCGGTGGCAGCTACTTCATCGAGGAATTGCGCCGCGGCGCCCACGGCACCATGCCGTTCTGCAGCCAGCCGGCCGATTTTGTCGCGGTGTGGGACGCCTTCAAGAAGGGCGACGAAGCCACGGCGCGCGTGCACTTCGATGCGACGATCATGGCGGTGAACCGGCTCGGCAACCAGGGCGGCGACATCTTCTACGCCATCCACAAGCAACTGCTGGTGCGGCGCGGCATCATCCGCAGCGCGCTGGTGCGTTCGCCGACCACGGCAGTCGATCCGATCACCCAGCGCGAGATCGATGAGTTGCTCGCGACCATCGTGCCGACGCCGGTCGCTTTCGGGGGTTGAGATGGACCCGTTCAAGCTGCGCCGGCTCGGCCGGACCAATCTCGAGCTGCCGCAGCTCGGGTTCGGTGGCGCAGCCTTCGGCAACATCTTCAACGTGATCCCGGATAGCCAGGCCGATGCCACCATGGACGCGGCCTGGGAGGCGGGTGTGCGCTTCTACGATACCTCGCCCTGGTACGGCCGCGGGCTCAGCGAACACCGCACCGGGCGCGGGCTGTATCTCCGTCCACCGGGTGAGGCGATCGTTTCGACCAAGGTCGGCCGGGTGTTGTTCGCGCCCGACGATGTCGCGGCTTTCGAGGTCAGCGAGCGGAGCTGGCCCAACGGGCTGAAATTCGAGCACCGGCACGACTACACCTATGCCGGGGTGATGCGCAGCTACGAGGACAGTCTGCAGCGGCTGCGGCTCAACCGCGTCGATCTGCTGGTCATTCACGACCTCGACCTCGCCAATCTCGGCTCCGAGGAGCTGGTGGCAAAGCACCTCGACGAGCTCGATGCCGGCGGCGGTATGCGTGCGTTAAGCGAGCTGAAGGCGGCGGGGCTGATCAAGGCGATTGGCGCGGGGGTCAACCGCATGGGCACCATCCCGCGCTTCCTCGAACGCTTCGATCTCGATTTCTTCCTCGTGGCGTTGCCTTACACGCTCGCCGAACAGCCGGTGCTCGATACCGAGTTTCCGCTTTGCGAGGCGCGCGGCGTCGGTGTGATCATCGGCGGTGTCTTCGCCTCCGGGATCCTCGCCACCGGCCCGGTGCACGGTGCTCGTTACAACTACCAGATCGCCAACGAGGAACAGTTGGCCCGTATCGGCCGCATGCAGGCGGTGTGCGAGCGGCATGGCGTGCCGCTGGCCGCTGCCGCGCTGCAGTTCACCCTGCATCATCCGATCGTCGCCTCGGTGATCCCGGGCGGGTTCCACCCGGATCACCCGCGCCGCAATGTCGAGAGCATGCGGGTGCCGGTGCCCGACCAGCTCTGGGCAGCGCTGAAGCACGAGGGCCTGTTACGCCCCGATGCGCCGACGCCGTAGCCGCGCTCGCCTGCAATCAGCAGAAAAATTGAGTCAACATCTCTGGCAATGGTCTGATATGTAATTAATGTCGATCTATGCACGTTGGATCACACATTACGCATGTGGAGATGAAGATGTTCAAAAAGATATCGATATCTATCGTCTGCGGCATTGCATTTGAAATTGCGACAACATTGCTGACGGTGCCGGCAATGGCACAAGTCACCAGCGCCACATTGTACGAAAACGTACGAATATTTGACGGAAAGGGCGACGCGTTGACAGAGCCCAGCAATGTGCTGGTCCGCGACGGCGTTATCGAAACCATCTCCGCCGATGCGATAACCGCCGACGACGCTACGGTGATCGACGGCGATGGCCGGGTGCTGATGCCGGGCCTGATCGACGCGCACTGGCACGCCATGCTCATCAGGTCGACGCCCGAGGAAGGTCTTAACAACGACTCCGGCTACACCACCCTGCAGGCCGCCGCGGAGGCCGAGGCGACGCTGATGCGCGGCTTCACCACCGTGCGCGACATGGGCGGCTACAGTTTTTCGCTGAAGCGCGCCATCGATGAGGGGCTCGTCGCAGGTCCCCGGATCTATCCCTCAGGCGCCATCATCAGCGTCACCAGCGGCCACGGCGATTTCCGCCAGCTGCACGAGCTGCCGCGCCGGCCCGGTGAATTGAGCCGGATGGAAGAGCTCGGCATGGCGATGATCGCCGACAGCCCCGATGAGGTGCGGATGCGGGCACGTGAGCAGTTGATGCTGGGTGCCTCGCAGATCAAGCTGACGGCGGGAGGTGGCGTCGCTTCACCCTTCAGCCCCCTCGACGTCTCGACCTTCACCAGCGAGGAACTACGCGCCGCCGTGGAGGCGGCGGAGAACTGGGGCACTTACGTGGCGGTGCATGCCTACACGTCCGAAGCGATCGAGCGCAGCCTGGCAGCCGGCGTAAAGGTCATTGAGCACGGCCATCTGATGAATGAAGCCGACGCGAAGGCGATGGCCGAAAAGGGCGTCTGGCTCTCGACCCAGCCGTTCGATTCGAGTTTCGAGGAGGGCACCCCGCTTTCCGACGAGAGCCGCCGGCAGCTGCGCCAGGTGATTAGCGGCACCGACCGCATCTATGGCTGGGCCAAGAAGTATGGGATCAAGACCGCCTTCGGCACCGATGTCCTGTTCTCGCCCGCCATGGCGCAGATGCAGGGGCACATCCTGACGCTGCTCACCAACTGGTACACCCCGGCCGAAGCGCTGGCGATGGCCACCGGCACCAACGGCGAACTGCTGCAGCTGACCGGCCTCCGCAACCCCTATCCGGGCAAGCTCGGCGTCGTCGAGGAAGGCGCGCTGGCCGATTTGCTGCTGGTCGACGGCGATCCGCTCGAGAACATCCAGCTGGTGGCCGATCCCACCAACTTCGTGGTGATCATGAAGGCCGGCAAGATCTACAAGAACACTCTCGCGCCCTAGCCGGCCCTTCCGTCAGGTGGCCGGACGCGTGTCGTCCGGCTTCGCCTTGGCGTTGTTCGCGTCCTCGCGGAACTCGAACCACATGGCGTTGAGGATGCCAAAGCTGCAGGCGAGGCCGACGCCGAGGATCCAGGAAAAATACCACATCGGAGGGGCTCCCTAATAAGCGTTGGGGTTGCGGCCGAAGCTCTGCGTCGTCACCGGCCCGCGCATCACCCGGTAGACCCAGCCGGTGTAGGCGAGGATGATCGGCAGGAAGACGATGGTGGCGCATAGCATGACGAAGAGCGTCAGCTGGCTCGACGAGGCGTCCCACACGGTGAGGCTCGACTCCGGGTGGATCGAGGAGGGCAACAGGAACGGGAACAGCGTCAGTCCGGCCGTGACGATGATGCCGGTGATCGCAGCGCTGGAGCCGAGTATGCTCACAATTCCAGCGCGGGCGCCGAGCCCCCACCAGGCGACAAAGCTGCCGAGCAGCGCCAGGATCGGCGCTACCGCCATCCACGGCATCGCCGCATAGTTGCCGCGCCAGGCGCCGGCCTCGATGACCACGTCTTTGCCGAGCGGGTTCGACGGGGCGAACGGCTCCGGCGCACTGGCGAGCCGGAAGCCATCGAGTCCGTACATCGCGTAGAGCCCGCCAAGGACGAACAGCACGATGGTGGCCAGCGCCGCCCAGCGGCCATAGCGGCGGGCCCGCGCCGCGATCTCGCCCTCGGTGCGTCCGGCAATGACGGTGGCGCCCTGGGTCACGATCATCGCGAGGCTGGTCAGCCCGGCCAGCAGCGCGAACGGCGTGAGGAGGCCGAAGAAGTTGCCCGAATAGGTGATGCGCAGGGTGGCATCGACCTGGAACGGCACGCCGATCAGCACGTTGCCGACCGCGACCCCCAGCACCACCGATGGCACGAAGCCGCCGATAAACAGCGCAGTATCCCACACGGCGCGCCAGCGCGGATTGCTGACCTTGCCGCGGAACTTGAAGCCGACCGGCCTCAGGATGAGCGCCAGGAGGATGACGATCATGGCAATGTAGAAGCCGGAAAAGCTCACTGCATAGAGCGGCGGCCAGGCGGCGAAGATCGCGCCGCCGCCAAGGATCAGCCACACCTGGTTGCCCTCCCAGGTGGGTCCGACGAGGTTGATCAGGACGCGGCGCTCTTCATCGGTGCGGGCGACGAAGGGCAGCAGTGCGCCGACGCCGAGATCGCGGCCGCCCATGATGGCAAAGCCGATGAGGAGGATGCCGAGTAGCGCCCACCACAGGATGCGCAGCGTCTCGTAGTCGAGAGGAATAGTGCTCATCTTGCTGCTCCTTACTTGGCGGGAATGACGGCTGCCGTTTCGACCGGCTCGACCGACTGATCGAAGTTCAGCTTGTCGGATGGGCCATGCTGGATGGTGCGCACCATCAGCCAGATCATGACGACGAGCAGCGCGGTGTAGAGCACCATGAAGAAGCCCAGCGAGATGACGAGGTCCGAGAAGTGGAGGCCCGAGGCGGCATAGAAGGTGGGCAATACGCCCTCCACCACCCACGGCTGTCGCCCGTACTCGGCGATGAACCAGCCCGACTCGATGGCGATCCAGGGCAGCGGCAGCACGGCCACAGTGATCCACAATAGCCAGCGCGGCCTCTCAATGCGGTTGGTCGAGGCCTTCCAGAACCACAGCGCGAAGAACGCGATGAAGAAGAACCCAGCGCCCACCATGATGCGGAAGCTCCAGAACAGCGGCCAGACGTCGGGTACGGTGTCGAGCGCCGCCTGGGCGATCTCCTCGCCGGTGGCGTTCTCGACATCCGGCCGGTACTTCTTGACCAGTAGCGCATAGCCGAGGTCGGCCTTGCGCTCGTCGAAGATCCCCCGCGCCGTCGCGTCATTGGGGTCGGCCTGGATCGCGTTCAGCGCCTTGTAGCCTTCGATGCCGCTGGCGATGCGCAGCGCCGCATGCTCGGTCAGCTCGGTAATCCCCGGCAGGTCGCGATCGAGCGAACGGGTGGTGATGAGGCCGAGCACCCACGGGAACTGCACCTCGAAGGCAGGCCGTCCGTCGCTGCCTGGAATGGCGAACAGGGTGAGCGCGGCCGGGGCCGGCTCGGTCTCGTACATCGCCTCCATCGCGGCGATCTTCATCTTCTGGTGCTCGGTCGCGACATAGCCCGACTCGTCGCCGAGGACGACCACCGACAGCGCCGAGGCGAGGCCGAAGCTGGCGGCGACCACCATCGAGCGCTTGGCCAATTCAACGTGCTTGCCGCTGAGGAGGAAGATGGCGCTGACGGCGAGCACGAAGATCGAGCCGCAGACATAGCCGGCCGAGACAGTGTGGACGAACTTCGCCTGCGCCACCGAGTTGAACAGCACGGCCATGAAGTCGGTGACTTCCATGCGCATGGTATCGGGGTTGAAGGCCGCGCCCACCGGGTTCTGCATCCAGCCATTAGCGATCAAAATCCACAGCGCCGAGAAGTTTGCGCCCAGCGCCACCAGCCAGGTGACGGCGAGATGCGTCACCGGCTTCAGCCGGTCCCAGCCGAAGAAGAACAGCCCGACCAGCGTCGCCTCGAGGAAGAAGGCCATCAGCCCTTCCATGGCGAGCGGCGCGCCGAACACGTCGCCGACATAGTGGCTGTAATAGCTCCAGTTCATCCCGAACTGGAATTCCATCACGATGCCGGTGGCGACGCCCATCGCGAAGTTGATGCCGAACAACACGCCCCAGAACAGTGTCGCCTTGCGCCAGACGACCCGCCCGGTCATCACGTAGACGCTCTCCATGATGGCCATGATGAAGGAAAGGCCGAGGGTGAGTGGTACGAACAGAAAGTGGTACATCGCTGTCGCAGCGAACTGGATGCGCGACAGATCGACGACGATGGGATCGACCATGGGGAATGCCTCGTGTTGTCCGGCTGTCGCCGGCATGCTTGCCGCAATAGCTGCATTCGCGTCGCATCGCGTTGATCCAGATCAACGCAACGCCGCGCTACTATTACTTATGCTAGGAGACCTTCTCCAGACGGAAGCTTGATGGAAGATAAGGCTCAAATTGCCGCACAGGGCCGCTGGCTGAACCGCCTCGCGGCCGCCGACAGGCCGTTGCTTGCGGCAGTCCTCGGCTTGCCGCTGCTCGCCGGTGCCTTGTTGGTGGCGCAGGCCCTGGTGCTGGCGGCGCTGCTGCATCGGGCCATCGTCGACGGGGCAGGGCTGGCGACGCTGATCCCGCAGGTGCTGCTGCTCGCGACGATCCTCATGATCCGCATCGGGCTCGGCACGGTTGGCGAAATGGCGGCCGTGCAGTTCGGCGAAGCGATCAAGCAGCGGCTGCGCGCCGGGTTGGTGTTGGATTTGCTGCGCCGCTCGCCGACCTGGACCGCGTCGAAAAGTTCTGGCGCGCTGTCGAGCACCGTCCTGGAGCAGGTCGAGGCGCTGGATGGCTATTTCACCCGCTATCTGCCCGCGATGGTGCAGGCGGCGATCCTGCCAGTTGCGTTTGCCGCCATCGCTTTCTCGGTCGATTGGATCGTCGGGTTGCTGTTCCTGATTTCGGCGCCACTGATCCCGGTGTTCATGGCGCTGGCCGGCTGGGGTGCCGAAGCGGCGAGCCGTTCGCAGGCGAGTGCCCTGAACCGGTTGAGCGGCCGCTTCGCCGACCGGCTGCGCGGGCTGGTGACGCTGAAACTGTTCGGGCAGGACGAGGCGGAGACGGCGCGGGTGCGGCTGGCGTCGGAAGAGCTGCGGGTCCGCACCATGCGGGTGATGCGGATCGCATTCCTCAGCTCGGCGGTGCTCGAGTTCTTTGCCGCGCTCGGGGTCGCCGGCGTGGCGCTGTACGTCGGCCTCACCTTCCTCGATCTGGTGACCGTGCGCGGCACCGAACTCACCCTGCAGGCCGGCTTGTTCTGCCTGCTGATGGCGCCCGAGGTATACCAGCCGCTACGCCTCCTCGCCGCCCACTACCACGACCGCGCCTCGGCCAGGGCGGCCGCCGCCGCGATCGAGCAGGAGTTCGATGCATTGCCGGAGGCGGCGCCGCCGGCCGTTGCCGCGGCCCCGGCGATTGGATCGAGCGGGCCGGCGACGCTCGAACTCAGCGGCGTGACGATTGCCGATCCCGCCGGTAGGCCAGTGATCGAAGCGGCCCATCTCCTGCTCGAGCCGGGCGTGCAAATCGCCATCCTCGGCGCCAGCGGCATTGGCAAATCGACGCTGCTCGAAGCCATCGCCGGGTTGCGTGAGTTCACCGGCGATATCCGCATCGACCTCCACCCACTCGCCGCCGTCGCCGAGCCCGACCTGCGCAGGCGCGTCGCCATGCTCGGCCAGCGCCCGCGCCTGTTTGCCGGCAGCATCGCCGACAATATCCGGCTCGGCCGCCGGGATGCTGACCACGCGGCGGTCCGGCTGGCTGCGCAGCAGGCGCGCGTAGCCGATTTCGCGGATGCACTGCCCGAAGGATTGGCGACGCGGCTGGGCGAAGATGGGCTCGGCCTCTCCGGCGGCGAGATCCAGCGCATCGCGCTGGCGCGCATCTATCTCCGTGACCCCGGCCTGGTGCTGCTCGATGAACCGACCGCCCATCTCGATGCCGCAACCGAGGCGCTGGTGCTCGATGGGCTCGCGGAGTTCGCGGCAGGTCGCACGCTGATCGTCGCCACCCACTCGCATGCCGTCGCCGCGCGCATGGACAAGGTGTTCCGCATCGCCGGCGGCAAGCTGCTCCCTGCGCCCAAACCGGTGGTCGCCCACCGCACTGCGGGGGCGGCATGAAAGCCATTCTCGCCTTCGCCCCGCTATTCGCCCGGCTGAAGAGGCCGATGCTACTGACCCTGCTGCTGTCGCTGCTGACGCTTGCAGCGGGCATCGGGCTATTGGGATTGTCGGGCTGGTTCCTCACCGCGGCGGCACTCAGCACCCTGGGCTCGGCCTTCAACATCTTCGCCCCGTCGGCAGGGGTGCGTGGCCTCTCGTTCATCCGCATCCTGTCGCGCTACGGCGAAAAGCTGAGCGGCCACGACATGACGTTGCGGCTGCTCTCCGATCTCAGGGCATGGCTGTTCGCAAGACTGTTCCCGCTGGTGCCGCTGGGCCGCCGCTTCGGCCGCGGCGATCTCGTCAGCCGGTTGCTGGCCGATGTCGAAGCGCTCGACACGCTGTTCCTCGTCGCGTTGGGTCCGATCAGCACCGCCGTGCTGGCCGGGCTGGCGATGACCGTCGTCCTCGCCTGGCTGCTGCCCGGCGCGGCGGTGGTCTATGCGCTGCTGTTCTTCGCAGCTGTGCTGTTGGTACCGGTCGGCCTGGTGCTGGCCTCGCGAGCTGTCGGCGCCGAGGTGGTTGCTGCTGGTGCAGCGCTGCGGCGGTTGGTGCTCGACGGTATCGATGGCCACCAGGACCTCGCGCTGTTCGGCGCGCGCGGCGAGGCGATTGCGAGCTCGGGGCAGGCGGCTGATCGATTGTCCGGCGCGCGACGTCGCCTCGGGCTACACGCGGCAATTGCCGCGGCGCTGGTGCAGCTATTAGCCGGCGCCGCGTTGATTGGCACCTTGGTCGCCGGCTTCGGCGCCCTTGAGGCGCAGCAGATCGGCGGCCCGCTGCTGGCCGGCTTGCTGCTCGCTATCATTGCCAGCTTCGAAGCCTCGGCCTTGCTGGTGCGCAGCGCCACCCGTCTCGCCGGCGCGGCTGCCGCCGCCGATCGGCTGCAGGCCATCGCCACCAGCGCACCGGCGATCACCGAGCCCGCGACGCCCCTGCCGATTCCGCCGGGCGGATCGGTGCAATTCGAAGCCGTCCGTTTCGGCTACGACCCAACCCGCCCGATCGTTGACGACCTGAGCTTCTCCATCCGCACGGGCGAGTGTGTGGCGATCGCCGGCCCAAGCGGCGCGGGCAAGTCCACCATCGCGCAACTGCTGCTCCGCCTCGCCGATCCTGATGCCGGCACCGTCCGCCTCAACGGCAGCGACCTCCGCGATCTGGCGGGGGCCGACCTGCGCAAGCGCATCGCGCTGATGACGCAGGATGCGCCGGTATTCCTCGACACCATCCGCGCCAACCTCCGCATCGGGCGCGACACTGCCGACGATGCAGACCTCTGGCACGTGCTCGAAGCCGTGCACCTCGCCGATTTCGTCCGCACCCTGCCGGCGCAACTCGATGCCGTCGTTGGCGAGGCCGGCCGCACCTTGTCGGCCGGGCAGGCGCGCCGCATCTGCCTTGCCCGCACCCTGCTGTCTGAAGCCGATGTCGTGGTCTTCGACGAGCCGAGCAGCGGCCTCGATTTCGAAACCGAGGCCGCCTTCCTTGCCGAACTGCCCGTGCTGACCCGCGGCCGCACCGCCATCGTCATTACCCACGCTGCGGTGCCGCCAAGTTTCACGCGCGTGCTGGAACTGCGTGCCGGCAAGCTGTCCGAGCGCCGTCACGCGGCGGCCTAGCCGCAGCGCACCCGGAGCGAGGCGAGATCGTCCACCTCGATGGTGCGGTTGTTGGTGATGCTGATCGTCCCGAGCTGGCGCAGCTTGGTCAGCTGCCGCGATACTGTCTCAACGCGGCGCGGCCGTGGTGAGGTTTGTCGCACGCGGCAATCAGTCCCGGGGGCCAGGTTTGGCGTACCACAGCACCCAGGCCAGCGTGCCCATCAGCAGGCTGAAGGCGATGATCACGGCGGTAACGACGATGATGGCTTCGGGCGGCATTTGGCGGTCCTTGCTTGAAGGGGCCAAGGCGATCATGCGCAACGACGGATCGCTTTGATCCAGATCAAAAGTTCCGCCGCTTCCGTCACTTAGCCGGTGCGTGTCGATAACCGACTATCGGACCGGTTGAATGTCCGGCGCCAATTGCAGATGGTGCGGCAGCGCTCGCCTCGGCGCCACACTCAGCAGACAGCAAGGACGGACGACAAATGGTGAAAGCAGCATTCCTCGGGCTCGGCGTGATGGGCTATCCGATGGCGCGCCATTTGCAGGCCAAGGGGCACGAGGTCACCGTTTACAACCGCACCACCGCCAAGGCCGAAAAGTGGGTTTCGGAGCATGGCGGGAAGCTCGCGAAAACGCCCGCCGAGGCCGCCGAGGGCCAAGACATCGTGTTCGCCTGCGTCGGCAACGACAACGACCTGCGCGAAGTGACGCTGGGCGACAATGGCGCCTTCAAGAGTGTTCGCAAGGGCGCGATCTTCGTCGATCACACCACTGCCTCAGCTGGCATCGCGCGCGAACTGCACGCTGCCGCTACCGCAGCCGGCTTCGGCTTTCTCGATGCCCCGGTATCAGGTGGCCAGGCCGGCGCCGAGAACGGTCAGCTTACCGTGATGGTGGGCGGCGACCAGCCGGTTTTCGACGCGGCGCAGCCGACCATCATGAGCTTTGCCAAGGCGGCCCGGCTGCTCGGGCCGTCCGGTGCCGGCCAGCTCGCCAAGATGATGAACCAGATCTGCATTGCCGGTGTAGTGCAGGGCCTCGCCGAGGCCATCCATTTCGGTAAGCAGTCGGGCATGGATATCGAGGCGGTGATCGACGTGATCTCGAAGGGCGCGGCGCAGTCCTGGCAGATGGAAAACCGCTACAAGACCATGAATGCCGGCAAGTTCGATTTCGGCTTCGCCGTCGACTGGATGCGCAAGGACCTCGGCATCGTGCTCGAGGAAGCCCGCGCCAATGGTGCCAAGCTCCCTCTGACGGCGCTCGTCGATCAGTTCTACGCCGAAGTACAGGCAATGGGCGGCAGGCGCTGGGATACCTCGAGCCTGCTCGCCCGGCTCGAGCGCTGAGCGCGCTCGAGTCCTGTCGCGTCGTGTCGGATTACCGGGCGAACGGCACCGAGGCAGTGAGGACCTGGCCGGAATCGTTGAACTCGACCTCGAAGTCGACGGTGATGGAGCCGCCATTCAACAGGATGCGCGAACCGATGCGGACATCGTTTCCGCCGCGATCCTTCTGCTTTTCGCGCAGGTCGAAACTGACCGTGTCGCCAGCGATGCGCCCAACGGCAACGCCGGTGAAGCCAGCGTTCGAGCTCATCGCTGCCTGATAGCGCTGGGCCTTGTCGTCGTAGGCAATCGTGCCGCTGACTGACAGCGTCATGTCGACCAGGCTGCAACGGCCGGCGTAGTTGATCTTGTTCAGGTTACCCTTCGATATGCCAAGCCGGCACTTGAACGGTTCAGGGTTCTGGCCCCCGACCAGCGCTCCCGTGCCCTTCCAGTCGCCGACATAGGACTCCAGCAGTTCTACCGGCCCGGCCAACGCCGGCCCCGTCAGGGCCATCGCTGCCACGGCTACGGCTGCTTGCAAATGCCGTCTCATCTTCACACGCCCTCCATCGGCGCACCGCGTCCCCAAGAACACCGAAATCTGTAAGCGACCGGGTATTCAGCTCGGTTCCATTTTGACTTGCCCGCCCGGCGATGCCAGAGATCATGCCGCGGACCGAAATAAGCAAGATCGGCCGCACATTGTTTTGCTTTGGCCCCTACCGCAAGTCCCAAATGGCACTGATCCAAGACCACAACGCCAGCCCGCTCCCTTCGGCAGCACAGCCGATAGTTGACGCTTCCGGCGTGAACTACACTTTGGAGGTCGCCTCACGCCCGCTGCACATTCTTCGCAATGTCGGGCTTCGGGTCGAAGCCTCTGAAGTTGCAGCGATTGTTGGGCCTTCAGGCAGCGGCAAAACCTCGCTGCTGATGCTGCTGGCGGGGCTCGAGCGGGCCACCTCCGGCAAGGTGGTCGTCGCCGGACAGGATCTTTCCTTACTGACCGAAGATGAACTGGCGGTGTTTCGGCGCAACACTTTGGGAATTGTTTTCCAGAGCTTCCATTTGATCCCCTCGCTGACAGCCTTGGACAATGTTGGCCTCGCCCTCGAGATCGCCTCGCCAGACCTGCCATTGGCCCAGGTGCGCGAGGCTGCGGCTGCGGCGCTGGCCGCCGTCGGCCTCGGCGATCGGCTCGATCACCGGCCTGCCGCGCTCTCGGGCGGCGAGCAGCAGCGCGTCGGGCTGGCCCGCGCCATGATCGCCAAGCCGCGCCTGTTGCTGGCCGACGAGCCGACCGGCAATCTCGACCAGCAGACCGGTGCCGTCGTGGTCGACCTGATGTTCGACCTAGCCCGCCGCCAGGGCACAGCGGTGGTCCTCATCACCCACGATCCGTCGCTCGCGGCGCGCGCCGACCGGGTGTTCACCATGACCCAGGGCGACCTGGTCGAGACGGTCCGCGCCTGATGCGAGCCCTGCTGGCAGCCATCCGCATCGGCCTGCTCGATATGCGCGGCGACATGCGCCGCTTCGGCTTGTTGATCATCTGCCTCGCCGTCGGCACGGCGCTGATCTCCGGCGTCAGCTCGGTCGGCGCCAGCATCCGCCAGGCAGTCGAGGAGAACGCCGCGGTGCTGATGGGCGGCGATGTCGAGTTGTCCCGCGCCGACCGCCAGGCGACCCCCGAGGAGCTCGCGCTGATCTCGGGCTTCGGCAAGGTCTCCAGTGTCATCGACACCAACGTGCGCGCCGAAGTCGGGGACGCGGACGCCTTTGTCGATCTGATCTCCGTCGGCGACAGCTACCCGCTGCTCGGTGCTGTCGGCAGCGCGCAATTGCCGGCAGGTGAAACCCCGTTCGATTTCCTCGCCTACCGCGACGGCATGTTTGGCGCGCTGGTCAATCCGCTGATGCTCGATCAGCTAAGCATCTCCATCGGCGACACGCTGCAGATCGGCGGCACCGATTTCCAGGCCCGCGGCGTGCTGGCCAGCCTGCCCGATGCCGCAGTGCGCGGCTTCCGCCTCGGCCTCCCCGCCGTCATCACCACCGACGCCCTTGCCATCCTCTCCGATCGCACCTCGCCGCTACCCGGCCTCGGCACCTTCTTCCGCTACAAGGTGCTGCTCACCGAAGGCGATGCCGATTCCGGCAAGGCTGCGCTCGAAGCCGCGCTCGCCGACCCCAGCTGGACCGTGCGTTCCGCCCGCGAAGGTCTGGGCCCGATGGTGCGCTATTACGACCTGTTCATGCGCTTCCTGGTCATCGTCGGCCTTGCTTCGCTGCTGATCGGCGGCGTCAGCGTCTGGACCAGCATCTCGGCTTATGTCGCCGAACGCGCCAATGTCATCGCGGTGCTGCGCAGCATGGGCTCCGGCAAGGCACGCATCTTCATCCATTTCTTCGCCCAGATCGCCGCCCTGGCCGCCATCGGGGTCGGCATCGGCCTCGTGATCGGCGCCGGCACCGCGCTCCTCGCGCTGCCGATCATCGGCGGCGCCGTCGGAGTGCATCTGGCGCCAACCCTGCATGTACAGCCGCTGCTGGTCGCCGCGGGCGTCGGCCTCATCACTGCCTTTGCCTTCTCTTACTTGCCGCTGCAGCAGGCGCAGACCATCAGCCCGGTGACGCTGTTCCGCTCCAAGGGCCTCGCCGCCCCGCCGATCGAGTGGGGCAAGCTGCTGCTCTCCGCGCGCATCCTGCCGCTGCTGTTCGCCGGCGCGCTGTTCCTGTGGCTCGCGATCGTCATGACCGACGACCCGATGCTGGTCGCCGCCTTCGGCATCGTCAGCATCCTGTCGGTGCTGCTGTTCCAGCTCGGCATCGTTGTCGCCCGCTACGCGCTGCACCGCCTGCCCGAGCCCCGCAACCGGGTGCTGCGCTACGCCCTGCGCAATATCGCGACCACCGGCAACAACGCCTCCTCCGTCGTCGTCTCGGTCGGGCTGGCGCTTGCCATGCTGGTGGTCGTGCTGGTGCTGCAGGTGAACCTCCGCAACGAATATCTCGGTGCCTCGGTGTTCGACGCTCCCACGCTCGTTGCCTCCGACCTCTTCCCCGACGAAGTCGAAACCCTGCAGGCCATGGAAGACTCCGGCGGCGACGTCACCGCCTTCTCCGCCACCCCGATGCTGCGCGGCGCCCTCGGCGCGTTGAACGACAAGCCGGCGGCCCTGCTGCAGCCGCGCGGACCCGAAGCCTCGTTCCTGCTCTCGGGCGAAATCCCGCTGACCTACCGCCAGCACCTCCCGACCACCTCCAAACTCGTGGCCGGCCAGTGGTGGGCCGACGACTACCAGGGCCCGCCGCTGGTTTCGCTGCACCAGAGCCTCCGCTCCGGGCTGGGCGTCAACCTCGGCGACAAGCTGTCCTTCCAGATCTTCGGCGAAACCATCACCGCGGAAGTCGCGAACTTCCGTGACTATTCCTGGCAGGGCGGCATCGATTTCCTCGCCACCTTCTCGCCCGGCGTGCTCGAGGCCTACCCCTCGACCCTGCTCGGCGCCGTCACCGCCGCCCCCGGCCGCGAAGAGGCGGTGGAGCGCATGCTCGCGACCACGCTCCCCGATGTCCGCTTCATCGCCATCGGCGCCACGCTCGAGCAGATCACCCGGGCCCTGGGCCAGCTGTCCCTCGCCGCCTCGCTGGTCGGCGGCCTAGCCGTCGGCAACGGGCTGCTCGTCCTGATCGGCAGCCTCGCCACCGGACGCCGGCAGCGCCAGGCCGATGCCGTGATCACCAAGGTGCTCGGCGCCAAGCGATTCGACGTGCTCGTCGTTTCCGTGCTGCACTACGTGCTGCTGGCCGCCTTCGCGGCCTTGCTGGCGACGCCGCTCGGCATCGCCCTCGCCTGGATCCTCACCATGGTGCTGCTCGACGTCGATTTCGCGCTCGACGCCGCAACGCTGGCCGCCGTCGACCTCGGCGCTATCGTCATCACCGGCTTCCTCGGCGCCACTACCATTATCGGCGTGCTGTCCGCCCGCTCGGCCGGTTTCCTGCGCGAGCCGTAAGCTCCCGCCCCGCAAGCGTTTCCTACTCGAAGCGAACATATCCGCGGCGAACGCTGAGGTACGTGTTGCAGCGGAAGGAAAACTGTTCAATGTTGCAGAGGCTACGATCAGCAAGGCGGGCACGAAGAACCGCCAGATCGAGCCGTGACTAGGAGAGACTGCTACACCAGGAGGAGAAATCTTAATGACTTTCAAGAAGTTAAGCCGTCGCGACGTCCTGAGGGGGACAGTTGCTACAGGCGCCGGCCTTCTCGCCGCGGGAAGCGGCCTGCCGGTTTTCGCTCAGGATGCAGCCAAGCCCGCACCTGACGCGCCGCTTCCGGTGGGCTCGGCCGACAAGCTGACCGTCATCCACCGCACCGAATATTTCGAAGCTGCGCAAACCGCCTTCCGCGACACCGTCAGTGCTTTCGCGAAGGCCAACAATGTCGAGCTCGATATCTCGACCACCAACCCGGAATCGTTCGGCGATTTCCTCGGCAAGATGTCGGCGGCCGTCAAGGCCGGCAATCCGCCCGATTTCGCCTACACCAGCAACGTCTCCATCTCGCAACTGCACCTGCTCGACCTGGTCGAGGACATGACCGACGTCGTCGACGAAGCGGTCAAGCTTTATGGCGACATCATGCCGGGGCTGAACGCGGCCAAGACCGCCCAGTTCGACGGGCGCTGGGCGGCGGTTCCGCTCATCGGCACCACCACGGGCTACTATATGCGTGGCGACAAACTGAAGGAAAAGGGCATCGATCCGGCCTCGCTCAAGACCTTCAGCGATCGTCGCGAAGCGGCCCTGGCGATCTCCGGCCCGGATTTCTACGGCTGGGGCGTTACCCCCAACCAGTCCGGTGACGGCTTCGGCTTCCTGATCCTCCTGATCCAGGCCTTCGGTGGTCACTTCACCGATAAGGCGGGCCAGATCGTGCAGTTCGACTCGCCCGAGACGGTTGCCGCTTACGAGTGGCTCAAGGAGACCTACGACCGCAACGGCAAGTACGCCGCCATGCTGCCGCCGGGCGTCGAAAGCTGGACCGATACGTCCAACAACGAGGCCTTCCTCGCTGGCCAGATCGGCTACACGCATAACGCGTTCAGCGTCTATGCGCAGTCGAAGCGCGACAACAACCCGGTCTATCCGAACATCGTGCTGCTGCCGGCTCCGACGGCCAACAACGGCGACAGCCGCAATGGCGGCCAGGTCGGCGGGTGGATGACCGTGTTCAAGGGCGCCAAGAACGCCGACCTCGCCAAGAAGCTCGCCCTCGACCTGCTCGATCCGGTGAACTTCGGCAAGATCGCGGCGCTCGGCAGCGTGCTGTTCACGCCGGCCTACAAGAACCTGTGGACCGACGAACTGCTGGCGGGCGACCCGAACCTGAAGGTCATCAAGGAGCAGGTCAGCGTCACCGACCCGTTCCTCGGCCAGTCCTGGCCGGCCGATCCGAACGCCGGTGTCGATGCCATCCGCGCCCAGGGCGTGGTGGAGCAGTCCGTCGCCAACGTCATCTCCGGGCGCATGGCCCCCGCCGATGCGGTGAAGGATGCGCACCAGAAGATGCGCGATATCTTCGAAGAAGGCGGCATGACGCAGCCGTAGGACTGATGTCCGATGCGAGGGAGGGCGGCGCGACCGCCCTCCCAATTTCGATAGCACAGCGTCGACGACGGCCATCCCCCTCGCGGGGCGTGAGCGCGGCTGTCTGCAACGGTTCACAAAGCCGTCACATCCGGTTCGGCCGAAAGCGCGATATACAAGACTTTGAAGGGAACAGTTCATGGTTGATCAGGCTCAGGTAGACAGCGCGCCAGTGCGGGCAGCACGGCCAATGTCCACCGCGCGCCGCCTGCAGGCGATACTCGGGCGCGATTGGAAAATCGCGATCCTGTTCATCCTGCCGATGGCGGTGATCATGGTGGGGCTGATCTTCTGGCCCTTCGTCAACGCCATCCTGATGAGCATGACCACGCTGAACTTCCAGACCGGCGACACCGTCAATGTCGGTCTCAAGAACTTCCAGCGCCTGTTCACCAACTCCGACTACCTGCTGGCGATGGGGAACACGATCACCTTCACGCTGTGGTCGCTGAGCATCAAGTTCGTCACCGGCATGACCATTGCCATGATCCTCAACAGCAAGCTGCCGACCCGCGACCTGCTCGCGGCGATCATGCTGCTGCCCTGGATCGTCCCCGAAATCGTCACGGCGCTCGCCTGGAAGAGCATTTACGATCCGCTGTTCGGCGGCCTCAACCCGATCCTCCAGGGCCTCGGCGTCATCGAAAAGCCGCTGGGCTGGCTGTCCGACCCGAAGATGGCGATGGGCAGCGTCATCGCGGTGAACGTCTGGAAGGGCATCCCGTTCTTCACGCTCCTCCTGCTCGCCGGCCTCAAGGCGATCGACAACGAGCAGCTCGAAGCCGCCGAGGTTGATGGCGCGAGCGCCGTGCAGCGCTTCCGCTACGTCACCCTGCCGGGGCTCAAATACGTCATCATCGTCGTGCTGCTGCTGAGCTTCATCTCCACCTTCAACCAGTTCGGCCTCATCTTCCTGATGACCGGCGGTGGCCCGGGCGGCGCGACGAAACTCTATTCGATCCTTGCCTACGAGAAGGCCATCGGCTCGCTGCAATACGGCCCGGGTAGCGCGATTGCGCTGAGCGTGGCGCCGCTGATGGCGATCCTTATCTACTTCCTCGCCAAGACCATGCGGCGCGAAGAGCGTGCTGCCGCCATCGACAGCAAGCCCAGCTTCGGCGCGCGGGTCGCCCGGGTGGTGCAGGCTGCCTTCGGCAGGGTGCTCGATGTCCTGTTCTGGCCGTTCGACATGCTGTTCCGCGGCTTCGGGCTCGTCGCGACGGCAGTTGGCCGCCGCTTCCCCGTCCCACCGGGCAAGAAGTATGTCGCCAAGCAACGCAACGAGCGCATCTATATCGGGATAAGGCTGCTGGTGCTGCTGCCGATCCTGATCTTCGTCTTGTTCCCGTTCTTCTGGGTGATCATCACCTCGTTCAAGACCACGCCACAGATCAGCGCCCGCACCTCGATCTTCTGGCCGGAGCCATTCACGATCGATCAGTACGTCTCGCTGATCCGCGACTCGCAGTTCCTCACCTGGCTGCGCAACTCGGTGCTGGTGGCGGCGGTGAGCACGCTCGTCTCGGTGACGTTCGCGGCGCTTGCCGCCTACGCGCTGACGCGGTTGAAATTCACCGGGGCAGGGCTGCTGACCACGTTCATCCTGATCACTTACCTCTTGCCCGGCACGCTGATCTTCATCCCGCTCTACCAGACCCTCAGCGACCTGGGCCTCATCAACAGCTACGGCTCGCTGATCGTCACCTACCCAACCTTCCTGATGCCCTTCGCCACCTGGGTGCTGATCGGCTATTTCCGCACCATCCCGGTCGAGCTCGAGGAAGCGGCGATGATCGACGGGGCGAGCCGGATCTACGCGTTCTGGAAGATCACCCTGCCGCTGGCGGCACCGGCACTGCTGTCGGTGACGCTGTTCGCCTTCACCAACGCGTGGAACGAGTTCCTCTTCGCCTTCGTGTTCATCACCTCGGAGTCGCTCCGCACGCTGCCGATCGGCCTCCAATCGATGGTGGTGGGCGACATCCTGCCCTGGGGCAAGCTGATGGCGGCGTCGCTGCTGACGGCGGTGCCGGTGGCGGTGCTCTACATGTACACCCAGCGCTTCCTCGTCGGCGGTCTCACCGTCGGCGGCGTCAAGGGCTAGTAAACAAACCGGGGGGCGCCGTCGGTGCCCTCCGCTTCCTGTTCGAGAGATCCCAGAGTGACGACCGCCACACCCATCGTCACCGGCATGCGGGTGGTGCCCGTCGCCGGCGAGGACAGCATGCTGCTGAACCTCAGCGGCGCGCACGCCCCGCTGTTCACCCGCAACATCGTCATCCTCACCGACAGCCTCGGGCATACCGGGCTCGGCGAGGTGCCGGGCGGCGAGGCCATCGCTAGCACGCTCGAGGACAGCCGCGAGCTGATCGTCGGGCGCGAGATCGGCGCCTATCGCACCCTGCTGCGGCAGGTTGGAGAGACCTTTGCGGCCCGCGATGCCGGTGGCCGCGGCGCGCAGACCTTCGACCTCCGCATCACCATTCACGCCGTCGCCGCCCTCGAATGCGCGCTGCTCGACTTGATGGGCCAGTTCCTCGGCGTGCCGATGGCCGAGCTGCTCGGCGATGGCCAGGTCCGCGACCGGGTCGAGATGCTCGGCTACCTGTTCTATGTCGGCGACCGGACCCGCACGCCGCTCGGCTATCGCGCCAACCAGGTCGGCGACGACTGGATCCGGTTGCGCGACGAGCCGGCGCTCGATCCGGCAGCGATCGTTCGCCTCGCCGAAGCGGCGGAGGCGCGGTACGGCTTCCGCGATTTCAAGCTCAAGGGCGGCGTGCTGGCCGGTGAGCAGGAGGCGGACGCGATCGAGGCCATGGCCGCGCGCTTCCCCGATGCGCGGCTGACCATCGACCCCAACGGCGCCTGGTCGCTGCAGGAGGCGATCGGCATCGCGAAACGGCTGGCGCCGATCCTCGCCTACGCCGAGGATCCGTGCGGTGGCGAGAATGGTTTCTCAGGGCGCGAGGTATTGGCAGAGTTCCGGCGCGCCACCGGCATCAAAGTCGCGACCAACATGATCGCCACCGACTGGCGACAGATGGGCCATGCGATAACGCTAGGCAGCGTCGACATCCCGCTCGCCGACCCCCACTTCTGGACACCACGCGGCTCGATCGACGTGGCAAAGCTCTGCGCCCGCTGGGGCCTCACCTGGGGCAGCCACTCGAACAATCACTTCGACATTTCGCTCGCCATGTTCACCCAGGTCGGCGCCGCCGCGCCCGGCGCCATCACGGCACTCGACACCCACTGGATCTGGCAGGACGGCCAGCGGCTGACAGCGGAACCACCGCTGATCCGCGACGGGCATGTCGCGGTGCCGGAGCGGCCGGGGCTAGGGGTGGAGCTTGATGAGGCGGCGCTGGAAGCCGCGCACCAGCGCTATCGCGCGCTGCCGGCCGGGAGCCGCAATGACGCAGCGGCGATGCAGTACTTGATCCCGGGCTGGACGTTCGACCCGAAGCGGCCAGCGCTGGTGAGGTAGGGCACCGGTCTGCCTTCTCCCCTTGTGGGAGAAGGTGGCACGAAGCGCCGGATGAGGGGGCCCGCAACCACGGGTTGCGCGATCGGAGCGAAAGCGACGAGCGACGGAGTGCTCGGAGAGATACCCCTCATCCGCCCTTCGGGCACCTTCTCCCACAAGGGGAGAAGGCAATCCCCGCTAGGTCAATGCTAACTCAAGCAAACCAGGTCGTCCCCGGATACTGGTGCGCCTTAGCCACTTCTTCATTCAGCTCCAGCCCGATGCCCGGGCGATCCGTCAGCGCGATGCGCCCGTTCTTGATGATGTCGCCGCCATCGGTGATCGTCGACCAGTAGTCGCGGTTGAACCAGTGGAACTCGAGGATCAGGAAGTTCGGCACCGTCGCGCAAACCTGTGCCGAAGCCATGGTGCCGATCGGCGACGACACGTTGTGCGGCGCAAACGGGATCGAGTAGAGGTCCGCCATCTCGGCGATCTTGCGGCACTCACTGAGCCCGCCGCATTTCGGAATATCCGGCATGATGATGTCGAGGGCCTGCTGCTCGAACACCTTGCGGAAGCCGTGGCGCAGGTAGAGGTTTTCGCCGCCGCAGATCGGCACGCTGGTCGAGCGCGTGATCTCTGCCATGGCGTCGATGTTTTCCGGCGGGATCGGCTCTTCCAGCCACATCAGCTGCAAGTGCTCGAGGTCCTTGGCGAGCCGGATGGCGGAGTGCTTGTCGAGCCGGGTGTGGAGGTCGCAGGCGACATCCACCTCCTTGCCGGCCGCCTTCACCACCATCTCGGCCAGCTCGACCATGCGGTCATGCTCCCACTTGTTGGGAGTCATGTTGAACTTGTCCTTCTCGTACCAGCCGGTCTCCGAACCGGTGTGGCCATAGGCGCGGATGTCGAGATCGACCTTGAGCGCGGTGAAGCCGGCCTCCAGCACCTCGTCGACCACCGCCTGCACTTCGCCCATGTTCATGCCGGGCGAGACTTCGCAGTCGCAATAGACGCGGATGTCGTCGCGGAACTTGCCGCCCATCAGCTCGTAGATCGGCACCTTCAGGGCCTTGCCCTTGAGGTCCCACAGCGCAATCTCGATCCCGGTCAGCGCAGTGATCAGCGCCCCCGCGAAGCCGCCCTCGAACACCAGGCTGCGCCGTGTCTCCTCGAAGATCGCGTCGATGGCAAAGGGGTCGCGGCCCACCAGCCTCTCGGCCAGTTCCTGGATGATGGCGATGGCCTGGTGGCCGCCATGCACGCATTCGCCGAGCCCGGTGATCCCCGCGTCGGTCTCGATCTTCACCCACAGATGCATGCAATGGCCGCTCGTCGCCGCCGTCTTCACCGAAGTGATCTTCACGTCACGTCTCCCTCACTCTGCCCGCAATCCTCCGCGCGAGCCCGGGGCAGGTTACAGCCCGAGCCAACCTTGGCAACCCTCCGAACGGGTTAGAGAAATCGTTGCCCGGCCGCCTCCGCCACACCCCGCCTCACACCGCCGCCGTTGACAGGCCCGTCACCGCGGCGTAGAAAAACCGGACGGTTTAACGTAAAACCAATTCAAGCCTCTCCGCGCAGTTCGATCGAACCAAGAATCGTCGCGCGGAAACATGGCTTAGAGGTTTAACGCGAAACCAGGGGAGGATTTCGACTTTGGCGCGAGCTACCATCAAGGACGTAGCACAGGCTGCGAACGTGTCGCCGATGACGGTGTCCAACGTCATCAACGGCCGCCGCGCCAAGGCCTCCGACGACACGGTCGAGCGCATCATGACGGCGGTGAAAACCCTCGGCTACCGCCCCAACATGAGCGCCCGCAGCCTCGTCTCCAACGCCTCGCGCATGGTCGGGGTGATCATCCCGTTCACCGAAAACCAGAACCAGCTGCTGCTCGATAACCCGTTCTATGCCGAGATGATCTCCGGCATCGAAAGCGCCCTGCGCGCCAACGGCTACTACATGATGCTCAGCGGGGTAGGGGAGAGCAATGCACAGCTCGATACCCTGTCGCACTGGAACATGGACGCGCTGATCGTCCTCGGCGTCTACCGCGAAGCCCTCTACGAGCGGCTGCGCGAACTCGACCTGCCGACGCTGCTGATCGACAGCTACATCGACGACCCCGCCTTCCATCGCCTCGGCGTCGACGACGAAGCCGCGGCCTACCAGGCGACGCGCTACCTGATCGGCAAGGGCCATCGCGGCGTGGCGCTGATCACCGGCGTCATCCGCACCGATGGTGTCATCGAGCGCCGCGTGGCCGGCTACAAGCGGGCGCTAGCGGAAGCCGGCATCGGTTTCGATCCAGCGCGTATCCTCTCCGGCTCCGTCACCTTCGACTGGGGCGCCGAGGCGGCCGAGCAGCTCGTCGCGCTACCCGGCACCACCGCCGCCTTCTGCACCGCCGACCTGATCGCCGCAGGCCTCCTCGCCGGGCTGCACAAACTCGGCAAGCGCATCCCCGAGGACTATTCCGTGATGGGTTTCGACAACCTGTCGATCTCGCGCATGGTCTATCCGGCGCTCACCACGATGGACCAGTCGATCCTCGGCAAGGGCCAACTCGCCGGCCGGCTGATCAGCGCCATCCTCGGCAAGACCGACGCCCCGCGCGAAAGCTTCATCGACGTCGCCATCGTAGAGCGCGACAGCGTCGCCACGCGGAGCCCGTCATGAGCCCCGCGGCCGACCGCTCGAAGTATGTCGCGCTGGCGGTGCTGCTGCTGCCCAGCCTCGCCGGCATGGTGGTGTTCCTGATGGCCCCGGTGCTGTCGTCGCTGGTGCTCAGCTTCTCCGAGTGGGATCTGATCGGCGAGATCAACTGGGTCGGTATCGACAACTACGTCACCGCGCTCGCCGATCCGGCGGTGCTCGGCGCGCTCCGCAACACCCTCACCTTCATTCTCGGCTACTTGCCGTCGGTGGTGATCATCGCGCTCGGCCTCGCCTTGCTGCTCAACCGCCGCATCAAGGGACGCGTGGTGTTCCGGGCGATCTATTTCGTCCCGGTCGTCACCTCCTGGGTCGCGGTGTCGTTGATCTGGAAGTGGCTGCTCAACCCGCAATACGGGCTGGTCAATTTCGCGCTCGGCGCCATCGGCATCAAGGGCCCCGGCTGGTTGTTCGACCCGGCCTGGGCGATGACCGGCGTCATCCTCACCTCGGTGTGGAAGGACATCGGCTTCGTCACGGTAATCTACCTGGCGGGCCTGCAGGATATCCCCGAGCCGCTCTACGAGGCCGCCGCGCTCGATGGCGCGACGCCCTGGCAGCGCTTCTGGTCTATCACCTTCCCGATGCTGGCGCCGACCACGTTCTTCGTCACCACCATCTCGCTGATCTCGTCGTTCCAGGTGTTCGACCAGGTCTGGATCATGACCCAGGGCGGCCCCGCTGGCGCCACGTCGGTGATGGTCGAGCTGATCTACAAGAACGCCTTCAGCTACTACAAAATGGGCTACGCCTCGGCGATTTCCTGGGTGCTGTTCGCGCTGATCTTCGCCGTCACCATCGCCCAGAACCTCTTGCAGAAGAAGCTGGATCGGTCCGATGGCTGACGCGACCCTTCTCACCGCGAACTCGCTGAGTCGCGCCGCCGAGCGCAAGCGCCCGCCGGTCCGGATAGCCGACCTCGCTACCTACGCCATTCTCATCCTCGGCGCAGTCGTCATGCTGCTGCCCTTCGCCTGGATGGTCTCCACCTCGCTGAAGACCGCCGGCGCCACCTTCGTCACCCCGCCGCAATGGCTGCCCGACCCCGCGACGCTCGACAACTACGCCAGGGTCTTCGACTCCGCGCCGGTCGGCCAGTTCCTCATCAACTCGATCTTCGTCTCGGTCACCTCGACTGCGCTGATGGTCCTCTTCTGCGCCATGTCGGGCTACGCCTTCGCCCGCATCGAATTCCCAGGCCGCACCGTGCTGTTCTACGCCTACCTCGCCACCCTGATGATCCCGCAGCAGGTGACCCTCACCCCGCTGTTCATCATCATGAACTTCCTCGGCTGGACCAACACCTACCAGGCGCTGATCCTGCCCTCGAGCTTCGGTGCCTTCGGCACGTTCCTGCTCCGCCAGTTCTTCCTTCGCCTCCCCAAGGAGATCGAGGAAGCCGCCTTCATCGATGGCGCCGGTTACATCAGGATCTTCTTCACCATCGCCATCCATCTGGCGCGCCCGGCGCTCGCGACGCTGGCGGTGTTCGCCTTCATGGCCAGCTGGAACAGCTTCCTGTGGCCCCTGATCATCACCACAGACCAGTCGATGATGACCCTGCCGCTCGGGCTATCCGCCCTGCAGGGCCGCTGGACCACCGACTGGAACGTGCTGATGGCCGGCACGGTGATCGCCACCCTGCCGATCATCGCCGTCTACATCTTCGCCCAGCGCTTCATCATCAAGGGCCTGTCCCATACCGGGCTCAAATAACGGACCAAAGGTCCCAAGGAGGAGAACGACCATGCTGCGTAGGACTTTTACCGGACTGTTGCTCGCAACCGCCCTCATCACCCCGGCGCTCGCCGAGGACGTCACCGTCAAGTACATGACCTTCTCGGCCGCGCCGAACTACCTGAAGGAACTCGACGCCACCATCACTGCCTTCGAGGCCGATCACCCCGGCATCAAGGTCACCTACGAGACCGCCGCCTGGGACGCCTATTTCACCAAGCTGCAGACCCTCGTTGCTGCGAAGCAGGCGCCCGACGCCTTCGAGCTCAACTTCGAGAACTTCGTCACCTATGCCGACAAGGGCGCCCTCGCCGACCTCACCCCGCTGATATCGGCTGACACGGGCTTCTCGACCAGCGTCTACAACCCGACGGCGCTCGCCGCCTTCCAGCAGGATGGCAAGCAGTACGGCCTGGTCGAGAGCTTCTCCAACGTCGTGCTGTTCTACAACAAGGACCTGTTCGACGCGGCTAGCGTCGCCTACCCGACCGCCGACTGGACCTGGACCGAGGAGCTCGAGGCAGCGCAGAAGCTGACCAATGCCAGTGCCGGCGTGTGGGGCGACTTCGCCCCGATCCAGTTCTGGGAATTCTACAAGACCATCGCCCAGAACGGCGGCTCGATCCTCTCGCCCGACAAGAAGACCGTCACCATCGACAGCCCGCAGAATGTCGAGACGCTGCAGTGGATGATCGACAAGGTGAGCAAGTACAAGGTCACCCCGTCGGACGTCGAAATGGCGGGCCAGTCCGGGTTGGGGCGAAGGACTGCCTCTGCGATCGCCTCGGCATCGTTGTAGTCGTTCTTCTGACCTTCACGAAGGGCTTCCCGCAAATCGCCGGGATGAAGTGCGGCTCATGGCCGAGCTGACGCAGCGCACGGCTGACCAAATGGGCGCTGAGGCACGCTTCCATGCCGACGATGCATGGTGGCAGCTTCTTGAACGCCTCGATCAGCGCCAGCCGCTTTATCTTACCGCGGACGCGATCTTGGCGTCCGTGCCGAAGCCAACGAGGTGGAAGACTTCCTTGCCGATATCGACGCCAATCGAGGCGAGTGGCGCAACCGTCGTATCCATGAGCTGCTTCTCCGGTTGATGCGGAGCAGTCTAGGACCGCGCCGGGGGGAAGCAGCCGGTCCATCCCATTAGCGGACTTTCGTTTTGACGGGTGACCGCTGTCTTGAACTCGGCTGATGCGGGACCCCGCCGAACAACGGGGCCCGCTCACAATGCAGTCTCAGGTGATGGAGCCGACCACACCCTCGATCAGGTAGTCCGTGCCCCACAGTGCGCCGTCGTAGAGGCCGAGCGTACCCTCGACGACGAGCTTGCCGGTATTGTCCTTGAGCGGGCCGACGAAGATCGGGGCTCCGAACTTGGTCTCGGCGATGGCCTTGGTGGCGGCGGCGATCGCTTCTTCGGTGGCCCCCGCGCCGAACGCGGTGGACGCGACCATGTCCTTGTCGTAGCCGCCCTCATTAACGTTGGGCAGCTTCTCGCCGGCGGCAATCAGTTTGGCGTATTCGGTGTAGACCGTGCCCCATTTCAGCTCGGCGCCAGTGATGAAGCCCTTGGGCGCCAGCGAAGCCTGATCGGCATTGTGGCCACAGCTCTTGACCCCGCGCGCTTCGGCCGTCTCGACGATAACCTTGGGGCTGTCGACGTGGCAGGCGATGACATCGCAGCCGGCATCCACCAGCGCATTGGTCGCTTCGGCCTCACGCACCGGCAGGCTCCACTCGCCGGTGATGATGAGGCGCACCTCGGCGTTGGGGTTCACCTTTTTGACGCCCAGCGTGAACGCGTTGACGTTGCGCAGCACCAGCGCGATCGGCTTGGCGGCGATGAAGCCGATCTTGTTGGTCTTGGTGGAGAGACCAGCGGCCACGCCGTTCACGTAGTGGCCTTGGTCGAGGTAGCAGAAGTAGCCGCCCAGATTGATCGGATCGGTGTCCTTGTTCCACAGCGAGGTCGGGTGGCGGAACTCGACATCCGGGTGCTTCTTCGCCGCCTCTTTCATGAACGGGTCGAAATAGCCGAACGAGGTCGGAAACAGGAGTTTTGCGCCATCAAGGCTGATCATCGATTCCATCGACTGGGCGACGGCATCGGTCTCGGGGACATTCTCCTCCTCGACCACGGTGACATCCGGCAGGGCCTTGAGCGCGGCGGCGCCGACGGCATGGGCCTGGTTCCAGCCGAAATCGGTGACCGGCCCGACATAGATCATGCCGATGGTGAGCGGCGTCGCGGCCTGTACCTTCAGTCCGCTCGCGAGCAGCAGCGATCCGGCAGCGGCGCTGCCGAGAAAGTGACGGCGGTTCATTGAGAAGTTGGACAAGGTTGCACCCCCATGAGTCCGGGTTTCATCGTCCGGGGAGCGCGGCATGCGCCCACCGTCTCGGCCGCGCGGCGGCGCGGCGATTGGTCTAGTCGGTTAGCTCCGGCGCGCTGTCAGGCGGCGCCGGCTTCAGTCACAAGGCGGTCGGCCTTGAGCTGTTCGTATTCGCCCACGCTGAGCGTCTTGATGTCGAACTGGTCGCGCGTGCGGGCATAACCATGGCCGCCGAGGCGGCCGATCGCGTCCATCTTGATCTGGTCGACGTAGAGGCGCGCCGGATCGATGATGTCGGCGCGGATATGGATGCCCAGCACCTCGCCCAAGACGATTTCGCGCGCCTTGCCGACCTCGATCGTCATGTGGCGGCGGCATTCCAGCGCCGCGGGCGCAGAGACGATGCGCGGGCTGCGCACGGCCTCGCCCGGGACTGTTTCGAGGCCAGCCTCGGCCAGTTCATCGACATCGGGGCCGAACTTGATGGCGCAGATCTCCATCTGCGCGGCGAGCGCGTCGTCGACGATGTGGACGGTGAACTCCTCGGTCTCGCGGATATTGCGCGCCGTGTCCTTCAACCGCATGTCTTCGTAGTTCTCGATACCGATGGCGACGATCGCAGGATCGTGGGTGAGGACGTTGAAGAAGCTGAACGGTCCGGCATTGCGCCGGCCATCGCGGCTCAGCGTGGTGATGAACGCGATGGGCCGTGGGATCACCGTGCCGATCAGCAGCTTGTACCGCTCGCGGGCGCTCAGTTCGGCAAAGTCGAAATGCAGATGGCCGCTCATTTGGCGCGTTTCCGCTTGAGCGGGATGGCGCTGCCGCGGCCCGCGATGGCGCCGGCATAGCGGGACAGCACGTCGCCGAGCGCCACGCTGGCGGGGTCGGTATCGTGCAGGGCCCGGCGCTCCACGGCGGCCATGTGCACGTCCATGATGGCGATGGCCTTGACGGCGTCGCCGGCCCGCAGCGCGGCGATGATCTCGGTGTGCTCGTTGGGGCCGCCGTGATCGTGGGTATGCGGCGAGCCATAGACGGCAAGGATCAGCGAGCAACGGGTCACGAGTTCGGACATGTAGCGCTCGAGCAGCACATTGCCGCTGAGCTTTGCCAACCGGATATGGAACTCGCCGCCGAGACGCCCGGCAACATGCTCCTCGTGCCGCTCGCGCGCCGCATCTTCTTCCCGCACCAGCCCCTCGAGTTCGGCGCCGAAACTGGGTTTCCAGCGCTTGATGACTAGGTCGACGGCCTGGGCCTCGAGCGCACGCCGGACCTCGAACACGTCGCGGGCTTCCGCCAGGGTCGGCTGGGCGACGATCGCCGTGCGCTTGGGGCGGGCGTCGACCAGCCCCTCCGACTGGAGCTTTGCCAATACCGCGCGCACCAGCGTCCGGCTCATGCCGAAATGCGCGCCGATCTCGTCTTCGGGCAGCTTGGTACCCGGCTGCAGCGCCCGCTCGAGGATCGCCTGTTTCAGCGCCTCATGAGCGATATCGATGCGGGGAGACGGTCGGGTCATCGGGGCCTCATGTTATTCGCACATTCATGCATACGAGATTGCAGGTGACAAGTATGCAAGATTTCGGCGTCGATCAGGCAAAAGCTCTATGAATCTGAGCAGGTTGTGACCAACATGCAGGAAATGCATGGCTGATCTGCAGGATTCTGGATCGCCGATCGTCCAATCATGTATACAGTTTTGGTATCCGAGACACGGAGGGACGCATGCCGGCCAGGACCATTATCCTCAAGCTCAACCAGCAACAGCTCGAACTGATCGACCGCACGATCACGCAGGGCGCCGCTCCCGACCGTGCAGCGCTGGTGAAGCTCGCCATTCGCGAACACGCGGAGAAGCACGCCAAATGAGAACGGTGCTTCAGACCCGCGTTCTGGAGCCCGGCACCGGCAAGGCGATCGAATTGCTAGCCGGCCAAATCCTCCGCATCGAGCAGGTGGAGGGCGGTCAATGCGTCGATTTCAACGCCTTCAACCTCCACGACTACAAGGAGTTCATGCATTGCGGGCGCACTCGCACGGTGCACGGCTTCAACCCCACCGAGGGCACGTTCCTGTGGAGCCAGCCGCCGCGCGAGCGCGCGCTTCTCTACATCCTCAAAGACACCGTCAAGCGCAACGACGTACTGTTCCCGCGCTGCTCGGCCTATCTCTACGAAAGCGCCTACGGCTTTCACGACCACACCAACTGCCACGACATCCAGTCCGAGGCGCAGCGCGAGTACGGCCTGACCCCGGACGACGTACATGACAGCTTCAACTTCTTCATGAACACCGAAATCGGCGCCGACGGGCGGGCGACGATCACCCGTCAGTCGAGCCGGGCAGGGGACCACGTCGATCTCCTGGCCCTCACCGATGTGCTGGCCGTACCCAATGTCTGCGGCGCCGACGTCATGCGCACCTCGAACTTCTCGCTGAAGCCGATCCGTCTCACGGTGTTCGAGGCGACGGAGGCGGACCTCGCGAGTGTCCCGGCGACGCCGATCCTCCGCAGCCAGCGGACGCCGAAAGACTTCCGCCAGCCCAACATCAAGGCCGACCGCGAACTCTACCGCGATCCCGCCTACGCGCCGGCCTTCACCAACGTGCCGATCCGTATCGAGGAGCTTGCCGTCACGCTGACCGAGCAAGAGGCGGCGATGTTCGACGCGGCACGGTTGCCGCTTTACGGCGACGACGAGGGCGCGGCACTACGCGACATGCTGTTTTCCTGGTGGGAGGAGCGCTACCTCGGGACCAACGCCGGGTCTCCAGCCATCACCAAGTGACCAGCGCTTCGGTGCTTCTGCACCGCCTGCTGGACGGCCTCGCCGCCCGCAAAAGCATTGTCCTGCCAAGCGAATTCCCGATGGCGGAGTGGCCCTCCGATCCAGTGTCCCATGCCTACTTGAATTGTTTAGTGAATAGTGCATTACTAAACACAAGAACTAAACACGCAGAGGCGTGTCGAGGGAGCCATACGGAGCGCTGAGGGGCGCTCGTATCAGGGGCTGCGTGGCAGTCCCGCATTGGGAGGACAGCATGAATCCGACGTTGAGGACCGCTTTTGCGGGCGTAGCACTATTGTCTCTAGGAACCGTGGCGCCGCTGGTATCTGCGGGCGCCGCACAAGCCGAAGAACTGACCCTTTGCTGGGCTGCGTGGGACCCGGCCAACGCACTGGTCGAGCTCAGCAAGGACTTCACCGCCGAGAGCGGCATCGACATGAAGTTCGAGTTCGTACCGTGGACCAACTATGCCGAACGCTTCCTCAACGAACTCAACAGCAAGGGCCAGCTCTGCGACCTGATCATCGGCGACAGCCAGTGGATCGGCGGCTCGGCCGAGAACGGCCACTACATCAAGCTCAACGACTTCTTCGATGCCAACGGCATCAAGATGGACGACTTCGTCCCCGCCACCGTCGTCGGCTATTCCGAGTGGCCCAAGAACACCCCGAACTACTGGGCGCTCCCCGCCATGGGCGACGTCGTCGGCTGGACCTACCGCAAGGACTGGTTCGAAAACCCCGAGCTCAAGGCTGAGTTCAAGGCCAAGTACAACTGGGACCTCGCCGCCCCCACCACCTTCGACCAGCTCAAGCAGATCGCCGAGTTCTTCCAGAACCGCCAGATCGACGGCAAGACCGTCTACGGCGCCTCGATCTACACCGAGCGCGGCTCCGAAGGCATCACCATGGGCGCCATGGACGTGCTCTACAGCTACGGCTTCAAGTACGAGAACCCGGACAAGCCCTACGAGATGGAAGGCTTCGTCAACTCTGACAAGTCGGTGGCCGGCCTCGAGTTCTACAAGTCGCTCTATGATTGCTGCACCCCGCCGGGCGCCGCCAACAGCTACATGGGCGAGGGCGTCGATGCCTTCAAATCCGGGCAGGTGGCGATGCACATGAACTTCGCCTTCACCTGGCCGGGCCTGCAGAAGGACGAAGCCGTCGGCGGCGACAAGATCGGCTACTTCGCCAATCCCAAGGGCCCCGATGGCGAGCAGTTCGCCCAGCTCGGCGGGCAGGGCATCTCGGTGGTGTCGTACTCGACCAAGCAGGAAGCGGCGCTCAAGTATATCAAGTGGTTCGCCAACCCCGACGTGCAGAAGAAGTGGTGGTCGCTCGGCGGCTTCTCGTGCCTCCGCGCCGTGGTCGAGGACCCGGGCTTCGCCGCCAGCCAGCCCTACGCGCAGACCTTCCTCGACTCGATGTCCATCGTGAAGGATTTCTGGGCCGAGCCCGCCTACGCCTCGTTGCTGCAGGCCAGCCAGAAGCGCTTCCACGACTATGTCGTCGCCGGTCAGGGGACCGCCAAGGAAGCCCTCGACGGCCTGGTCGCGGATTGGACCGAAGTGTTCGAGGACGACGGCAAGCTCTAGCCGTCCGTTTCTCCTCCCCGGCGCCGCGTACTAGTATGCGGCGCCGTCACCTCCTCCAAGCGAGTAGTTCCGTGACCGACACCCGAACATCGATGCTCGATCGCACGGCGGATGTCGCCGCCCGCTCGACCCCGCTGGGGATCAGCAAGCGCGTCACCGGACTTTCCGACCGGATGGTCGCCTGGCTGTTCATCGCGCCGACCATGCTGCTGCTGCTCGCCATCAACATCTTTCCCCTGTTCTGGGCGATCGGGCTGAGCTTCACTAATTACCGCGCCAATCGCCCCAACGAGGCGATCGACAATGTGGGCCTACGCAACTACCAGCGCATCCTCACCGATCCCGACATCTGGATCGCCATGCAGACCACGGCCAACTTCGTGTTCTGGACCATCGCGCTGCAGACGCTGATCGGCTTCGGCCTCGCCTACCTCCTCGATCGCAAGTTTCGCGGCCACGCCTTCTGGACCACCATCATCCTCGTGCCGATGATGCTGAGCCCCGCCGTGGTCGGAAATTTCTGGCGCTTCCTGTTCGAGCCGCAGATCGGGCTCTTCGCCTATGCCGTCAGTTTCGTGAGCGGCATCCCGGCGACACAGATCACCATGCTTTCGAGCGTGCAGTTGGCTCCCTGGGCCATCGTCATCGTCGATACCTGGATGTGGACGCCTTACGTGATGCTGATCTGCCTCGCCGGGCTGCGCTCCATCCCCGACTACATTTACGAGGCGGCCGAGGTCGATCGAGCTTCCCCGCTCCGGCAGTTCCTGTCGATCACCCTGCCGATGGCGCTGCCCTTCATTATGCTCGCGGTGCTGTTCCGCGGCATCGAGAACTTCAAGATGTTCGACATGGTCAACCTGTTGACCGGCGGCGGGCCCGGCTCGACCACCGAGGTTGCCTCGATCACGCTGAAGCGCGAGGCCTTCGAGAAGTGGCGCACCGGCTACAGCTCGGCCTTCGCCATCATCCTCTTCGTCGCCGTGTTCGGCCTCGCCAACATCTACGTCAAGGCGCTCAACCGGGTGAAGCAGAGATGAGCCTCACCACCGCCCATTCCGTCGTCGAGCCGAGCCGGGTGTCCAAGCGCATCGCCGCAGCGCTTGTCATCGCCTACGCGCTGATCTCGATCGTGCCGCTGTTCTGGATCTTCGCCACCAGCTTCAAGACGCCGCCGGATTCGATCGCCTATCCGCCCAAGATCGTGTTCCAGCCCTCGATCGAGGGCTACTGCAACCTGTTCACTACGCGCACCCGGCAGGAACCGGGCTATATCGAGAAGCTGCCGCCGGCCACGAACTTCTGCGACGAGGTCACGCGCAAGCGCAACATGGTGATCGCCGGTCCATCCAACTTCCTGCCGCGCTTCATCAATTCGCTGGTCATCGCCTTCGGTTCGACCTTCTGCGCTGTGTTCCTCGGAACGCTCGCCGCCTATGGCTTCTCACGCTTCAAGGTGCCGCTCGCCGACGACCTCTTATTCTTTATCCTCTCGACCCGGATGATGCCGCCGATCGCCGTGGCGATCCCGATCTACCTGATGTACCGCGAGCTGGGTCTCTCGGACTCCGCCCTCGGGATGATCCTGCTCTACACGGCGGTCAACGTTTCGCTGGCGGTGTGGCTGCTCAAGGGCTTCATGGACGAGATCCCGCGTGAGTACGAGGAAGCCGCGATGATCGACGGCTACACCCGGCTGCACGCGTTCTGGAAAGTGGTGCTACCGCAGGCCACCACGGGCATCGCCGCCACCGCCATCTTCTGCCTGATCTTTGCGTGGAACGAGTATGCCTTCGCGGCGCTCCTCACCTCCGGGCAGGCACAGACGGCGCCGCCCTTCATCCCGCAGATCATCGGCGAGGGCGGGCAGGACTGGCCGGCCGTCGCCGCCGGCACCACCATCTTCCTCGTACCGATCCTGGTGTTCACGATCTTGCTCAGGAAGCAGCTGCTGCGCGGGATCACCTTCGGGGCGGTGCGGAAATGACCCGCTGGCCAAAACTCCTCCGCCGCGGGCCGATGGAGATGCTCGCCATCGTGCTGATCGGGCTTGGGTTCTTCATGCTGTTCCAGCCGTTCGTGCTCGAGCTCTACTCGTACTCCTTCATCACCATGCTGGTGGGGACGCTGATGTTCGTCGTCGTCACCAAGTTTCCGGAGTAGGGCGATGGCTGAGATCCGCGTCGAGAACCTGCGCAAGGAATTCACCGGCTTCGTGGCGGTAGAGGACTCGAGTTTCACGGTCGAGGATGGCGAGTTCTTCGTCATGCTCGGGCCCTCGGGCTGCGGCAAGACCACGACGCTGCGGATGATCGCCGGCCTCGAGCTGCCCACCTCCGGCCGCATCCTGCTCGGCGGCGAAGACGTGACGATGCGGCGCGCCCGTGAACGTGACATCGCCTTCGTGTTCCAGCTTTTCGCGCTCTACCCGCACATGAACGTACGCCGGAACATCGGTTTCCCGCTGCTCGCGCAGGGCATGCCCAAATCCGAGATCCGGACCCGCGTCCAGGACGTCGCAAAACTCCTTCGCATCGACCACATCCTCGACAAGCCCGTGTCCGGCCTCGCCGGCGGCGACCGCCAGCGCGTGGCGCTGGGGCGCGCCATCGTCCGCCGCCCGATGTGCTTTCTGATGGACGAGCCGCTTGGAACACTCGATGCCGAGTTCCGCGACCTCATGGTGCACGAGCTGCGCGAGTTGCATAACCGGATCGGCGCGACCACCGTCTACGTCACGCACGACCAGCTCGAAGCCATGTCGATGGCCGACAAGATCGCCGTGATGAACCATGGCATCATCGAGCAGTTCGGCACGCCGCGCGAAATCTACGACCGGCCGCGCACCATGTATGTCGCCGATTTCATGGGTTCGCCACCGATGAACTTCCTGCGTTTCCACGCCGGCCTCGCGCGCGGCAGCACCAGCGTGCGAATCAACGGCGCCGAGGTCGCGGTGCCGGAGCTGCGCGAAGATCGCGCCCCGGCGGACCTGGCGCTGGGGGTGCGGCCCGAGCACATCCGCCTCGACGACAGCTCGAAGCTGCGCGGCGAGGTGCTTGGCGCCGAGTATCTGGGCACCACGCAGATCGTCGTCGTCGAAACCGGCGAGGGCACCGTCAAAGCCCGCATCCCCGCCAGCGCCCAGGTCGCCACCGGCGAAACCGTCGGCTTGAGCCTGAGCGGCCAGCACCTGTCGCTGTTCGACAAAGCATCGGGTCGCGCGGTTGAGACAGCGTTGTACGAGGGAGCCACCCATGGCTGAAATCACCCTCCGCCACATCACCAAGCGCTTCAAGGGCACCACGGCGGTCGACACTGTCGACCTCACCATCGCCGACGGCGAGTTCGTCGTGCTCCTCGGCCCCACCGGTGCCGGTAAGACTACGACGCTGCGCCTCATTGCCGGGCTCGAGAGCCCTGACACCGGCCAGGTGACCATCGCCGGCGAGGACGTCACTGCGCTCCCGCCTTCGGCGCGCGACGTGGCCTTCGTGTTCCAGCAATATTCGCTCTACCCGCATCTTTCGGTGTACGAAAACCTCGCTTTCCCGCTGCGCTCGCCGGCGCGCCGGCTGGACAAGGATGAACTCGATCGCCGCGTTCGCCACACCGCGAAGCTGGTGCGCATCGATCACAAGCTCGACAACCGCGCCACCCGCCTGTCGGGCGGCGAGATGCAGCGCGTCGCCATCGGCCGGGCGCTGGTCCGCCAGCCGTCGATCTACCTGATGGACGAGCCGTTGAGCTCGCTCGACGCAAAGCTTCGCGCCGATATGCGGCTCGAACTGAAGCGCATCCAGCGGGAGCTGGGCGCGACGCTGCTCTACGTCACGCACGACCAGATCGAAGCCATGACCATGGCCGACCGCATCGGCATCCTCAAAGAGGGCCGCCTGATCCAGATCGGCACGCCCCGCGAGATCTACACTGCGCCGGTCAGCTCCTATGTCGCGACGCGCCTCGGCCAGCCGGCGATCAACCTGTTGCCGCGCGGTCTTCTGCCCGATGCCGGCCTGCCCGACACGGCGCAGACCATTGGCGCCCGTACCGAGCACCTGAGCATCGAAAAGGCCACCAACGGCCATGCCGACGGCACTGTGGATTGGATCGAGCATTTGGGCGACCAGAACCACCTCCATGTCCGCATCGGCGAGCGCAAGTTGATCACGCTCTCCCCGCCTGATACGCCTCTTGCCGCCGGCGACAAGGTGATGGTCCGCTACACCAATCCGCTCTGCTTCGATGCCAATGGCGACCGTGTGGGAGGGGCCGCGCTATGATTTCAGAAGCGCAACTGCACGCGCTCGTTTCCGCCGTCGCGGCCAGCGTCGCGGCCCATGCCGAGGAGCTGACCGCGCTCGATTCGGCTATCGGCGACGGCGACCACGGCGTCAACATGAAGCGCGGCTTCGATGCGGTGGCCGCCGACATCGACCAGATTGCCAGCAAGCCGCTGCCCGATGCGCTCAAGGCCATCGGCACCAAGCTGGTGATGACCATTGGCGGCGCTTCCGGACCGCTCTATGGCACGCTGTTCCTGACCTTGGGTAAGGAGCTTGCGGTGTCACCGGATGATTATGCCGGCGCCTTCCGCCGCGCCGTTGATGCGGTCGCCGCCCGCGGCAAGTCGGAGATTGGCCAGAAGACTATGCTCGACGTGCTCTATCCGGTCGCCGACGCCCTGGGCGCCGGCAAACCGCTGCCCGAGTTGCTGGCCATCGCCAATGCCGAGGTGGCCGCCACCGGTCCGCGAAAGGCCATCCGCGGCCGCGCCTCGTTCCTCGGCGACCGCTCGATCGGCCATATTGATCCGGGTGCGCGCTCCAGCGCCCTCATCCTCGAAGCGGTTGCAGGAGCGCTGCAATGAAGAATGTCGGTATCGTCATCGTCTCGCATTCGCCGCTGGTCGCCGAGGGCGCCGCCGACATGGTGCGCCAGATGGTTGGCGACGAGGTGCCGCTCGCCTGGTGCGGCGGCAACCCTGAAGGGGGACTCGGTACTTCGGTGGAAGCGATCATCGCCGCCATCGACCGCGCCTGGTCCGATCGGGGCGTTGCGATCCTCGTCGACCTTGGCGGTGCCGAGACGAATTCCGAAATGGCCATCGAGATGCTCGATGGCGACCGCAGCCGCAAGGTCGTGGTGTGCAACGCGCCAGTGGTCGAAGGCGCTGTCATGGCGGCCACCGAGGCCTCCGGCGGCGCCTCGCTCGCCGAGGTTCGCGCCACCGCAGAGGAACTGTCACCGGCATGAAGAAGGCAACCGACTTGGCCCAGGCAAAAGTGCTCATCACCCACGATGTGGGCCTGCACGCACGCCCCTCGGTGAAGCTCACCAAGCTGGCGAAAGGGTTTGGTGCGCGCATCGTCCTGGCGCTGGCCGAGGAGGGCCCGTGGGTCGACGCCAAGTCGATCGTCAAGGTGATGGCCACCAAGGCCCCCAAGGGCTCGACGCTCTACCTTCGCGCCGAGGGCGATGACGCCGAAGATGCCATCGAGGCGCTGGTGGGGCTGGTCGAGCGGGATTTCGACGAGGGCGCGACCCATGCCGACGCATAGGGCCACCGGCACCGTCGCTTCCATCGGCTACGCCTCCGGACCGCTGTTCCTGATCGAGCGGAGCACCGCGAACTATGTTGGAAGCGGCAACGCCGCCATCGAGGGCGAACGCCTGCAAGCCGCCATTCGCCGCGCTTCGGATGCCGTTGCCGAACTGATGGCGAAATCCGAGCCCGAGTCCGCGGCAATCCTCGAATTCCAGGTCGCCATGCTGGAGGACGAAAGCCTTGCTGCGCCGGCGTTTGCTGAGATCGCTACCGGCGCCGATGCCGCGACCGCATGGTCCGACGCGCTCGCCGGGCAGATCGCTGACTACGAGTCCGCCGACGATGCCTATTTCCGCGCCCGCAGCGCCGACCTGCGCGATATCCGCGACAGCGTGCTGAGGGCGCTGTCCGGCGCGAAGTCCGGCAAGGCGCCGGCCGGGGCAGTCCTGCTTGGCAACGACATCACCCCGACCCAGTTCCTGGCGATGGACTGGAAACAGGGCGGCGGGATCGTCCTTCGCAATGGCAGCTCGGCCAGCCATGTCGCCATGCTTGCCCGCTCGCGCGGCGTGCCCATGCTGGTCGGGGTCGGGACGATCGAGGCGGCAAACGACGACCTGGTGCTGGTCGATGCCGAGCACGGGCGCATCATCGTGTTGCCCGACACCGAAGCGCAGCGAGAGTTCCTCAAGGCCTCGACGGCGCACCACCAGCTGCTCAACCTGGCGCGCAGCCACCTGCGCCGGCCCGCTGTGACCGCCGATGGCCTGCAGGTCGAGGTGCTGGTCAACATCGCCGAGCCCGTGGACGTCGACACCACCGATATCGCGACCTGCGACGGGGTGGGGCTGATGCGGACGGAGTTCCTGTTCAGCCGCGGTCTCCCCGATGAGGAAACGCAATACCAGGCCTACCGCAAGGTGCTGGAATGGGCCGCGGGCAAGCCTGTCACCATCCGGACCGTCGACGCCGGCGGCGACAAGCCGGTTCGCAACTACACCATCGAGGAAACCAACCCATTCCTCGGCCTGCGCGGCATTCGCCTGTCGCTGGCCCGTCCGGATGTGTTCAGGGCGCAGGTCCGCGCCTTGCTGCGCGCCGCTGTGCACGGTCAGCTCAAGGTCATGTTCCCGATGATCACCCTAGCCGGCGAATACCGCGCGGCCGAGGTGATCTTCCGCGAGGAGGCCCTGGCGCTGTCCGATAGCGGCATCCCGCACCGGCTCCCGCCGCTTGGCATCATGGTGGAGGTCCCCGCCGTCGCCATCGATCCGTCGCCCTTCCTCGACGTGGCGTTCTTCTCGATCGGCTCCAACGACCTGACGCAGTACGTGCTGGCGGCCGGGCGCGACAGCGCCGCTGTCGGTGGCTTGAACGACGTCCGCCACCCGGCCGTCGTCTCGCTGATCCGCAATGTCACCCAGTTTGGCGAAGCCAATGCCATCCCGGTCAGCCTCTGCGGCGATGCTGGCGGCGACCCGGCAGTCATCTCGCTGCTGATCGGTGCCGGCCTGCGCACCCTGTCCGTCGCGCCGGCGCAGTTGCCGCTGGCTAAGGCGGCCATTGCCCGCGCCGTCAGCCGGGACGATGCCGATGGCCGACGATAAGGCCCCGCGCGAGGCCGCCGACGAGGCGATCCGCGCTTACAAGCTGCTGCTCGCCAATGTGCTCGACACGCGCCCGTCCGGCGCCCGGCAGCGCCTCGCCGATGCCCTGGGCAAGCACCGCAGCTTCATCACCCAGATCACCAGCCCCACCTACACCACGCCGATCCCGCAAAAGCACCTCGCGACCATCTTCGCCGTTTGCCATTTCAGCCCGGCCGAGCGCGACGCCTTCGTTACTGCTTACCGCAAGGCACATCGCGGCAAGGTCGACATCGGCCAGCCGATGCGTACGCGCCACCTGACATTGTTGGTGCCGGACATCGGGGACAAGCAGAACGCCGCATTCGACAAGGCGGTGGCCGAGTTCATTTCAAGGATGGGTGCCTTGATGCACCCCGGGGGAGGGGACGAATGAAGAAGCTGATCAATGGGGTCGACACGATCCTCACCGAGAGTCTCGACGGCCTCGTCGCCGCCCATTCCGACATCCTCGAACTCGGCGCCGAGCACAAGTTCGTCCGGCGCAAGGCGTTGAAGCCGGGCAAGGTCGCGCTGATCTCGGGCGGCGGCTCCGGGCATGAGCCGCTCCATGCCGGGCTCGTCGGCTCGGGCATGCTCGATGCCGCCTGTCCCGGCCAGGTGTTCACCTCGCCCACCCCCGATCAGATGCTGGCGGCCGCCGAGGCGGTGGATGGTGGCGCGGGCCTCCTGCTCATCGTCAAGAATTACGAAGGCGATGTGATGAACTTCGAGATGGCGGCCGAGATGATGGCAGGGCCGGTTGAGCGGGTGCTGGTCAACGACGACGTTGCCGTCGAGGATTCGACTTATACCACCGGCCGCCGCGGCGTTGCCGGCACGCTGGTGGTTGAAAAGATCGTTGGCGCGGCGGCCGAACAGGGCAGGAACCTCGCCGGCCTCAAGGCGCTGGGCGATCGCGTCAACGCAGCCACCCGCTCGATGGGCGTGGCGCTCACCTCCTGCACGGTGCCCGCCTCGGGCAAGCCGCTCTTCGTGATCGGCGAAGACGAGATGGAGTTCGGCGTCGGCATCCACGGCGAACCCGGCCGCCGCCGCGACAAGCTCAAATCCGCCGATGCCATCGCCGAGGAGATCTGCGGCGCGATCGCTGCCGATTTCGGCTCGATCGCCGGCAAGCCGGCGCTGCTGTTCGTCAACGGCTTCGGCGCCACCCCCGCGATGGAGCTCTACCTCATGTACAATGCTGCTCGCCGACTGTTCGAAAAGAGCGGCGCCCGCGTCGTGCGTTCCCTCGTTGGCAACTACGTCACCTCACTCGACATGGCCGGCTGCTCGATCACGCTCAGCATCCTCGACGACGAGACCACGAGCCTATGGGACGAGCCGGTACACACCGCCGCCCTGCGTTGGTAGGGCGGCTGGCAGGCTTCATGGCGTGAGCCCGCAGCGGCTTCTAAAACCAAACCAGCAAGAAGGTGCCACCGAGCGCCAGGGTTCCGCCTGCGACCTGCGCAGCCGTTCGGCCATAGCGGCCCGCCAAGTGGCCAACGCCGAGGGCGCCGGCAATGCCCGCGACATGCAGGAGTGCCGTGGCGATGACGAAGCCCAGCGCATACTGCAAGCCGCTTGCGCCCGCTACCATCTCGGAGCCGTGCGCGTGGCCGTGGAACACTGCGAATGCGCCGACCAGCGCCACTGCCACGGCCGTCGGGATTTGCCGGCCCATCGCCGCGGCGCCGCCGATGGCGATGCCCGACAGCGCGATGCCGAGCTCGACGAACGGCACGTCCAGCCCCGTGCATCCGAGCAGGAAGCCCACCACCATCATGACGATGAAGCTCGCCGGCAGCAGCCAGCGGGCCCGACCACCGATGACAACCGCCAACACGCCCACCGCCACCATGGCGATGATGTGGTCGAGGCCGGCAAGCGGATGCTCTAAGCCGAGCAGCAGCCCAGAGGTCTCACCGGCGCCGGGATGGGCGAAGGCGACTGTCGGGAACAGGGTGGCGATAAGGATGAGTGGCAGTTTGCGCATGATGCCCTTTCGGAGGCGAGGCTCCAGTACGGTCAGTCGATCAGGCGGGCTCGGTCGCCTGCCGCTTATCCTCGGCGGCCTGAGGGGCGACGAACGGCGTTTCCTCGAGGCTCGGAACAATGCGGTGGCCGGTCGCCTGCTCGTAGTCGAAGGCGTAACCGAGGAGCTCCGCCTCGCTCCACATCCGGCCGACGAAGATCAGCGCGAACGGCCCGCCATTGGCGTACTGGCCGGCAGGGACGGTCACCCCGGGCAGGCCAGCGATGTTGATCTCGGACACCGTCGTGGCGGGGTACTCGGCCTTGTCGAACACACCCGGCAGTTCGGCGAACGATTGCGGGTAGGCCAGCACGTCGATCCGGTTGTCGACCATTACCTTGTTGAACAGCCGCAGGTAGCTCTGCCGCGCTGCGAGGAAGTCGCTGAGGTCGGGAACGTCGGTCGGGTCCTCGAGCGATTTTGCGAGGATCGGCATGTTCTTGGCATGCGCCCCTAGGATCCCCTCGGGCCCGAACGGATCGCTTGGCAGCAGTGCCTTGAGGGCGGCGAACGAGCTGGCCTTGGCACTGGCACCCAGGCGCCGGAGATAGTTTTCGAGATCGTGGGCGATCGATTCCATGCCGCGCGGATCGAACTCACCGTCATTGGCGGCGAGCCGGTCGAACTCGGTGCCGGCGAAGGGATCGTCGACCAGCACCGCGCCGAGCGCCTCGATCTCCTTGATGGCGGCCTCGTAGAGTTTCATGGCCTCCGCCGAGAGGGGCTTACGGCGCCAGCCGGCTCCGTAGAGGCCGACGCGCTTGCCCTTCAGCGCCCCGATGCTCAGCCTGCTGGTGTAGCCGCCCTCGGGCAACATGCCGATCGAGGCGACGGTCTTGGGGTCTTCCGGGGTATAGCCGGCGAGCACATCCATGAGGATGGCGGCATCGGTGACAGTCCGCGCGTGTGGTCCGACCACGTCGCGGGTCGAGCCAGCCAGCGGCGTGACGCCGCTGTTCGGGATCAGCGCGAAGGTCGGTTTGACGCTGACGAGGCTCTGCGCCGCGCCGGGGTTCTGGATCGATCCTCCGGTCTCCTCGGCGAGCCCGACCACGGCAAAACTCGCTGCAATCGCCGTCGCCGTGCCGCTGGAGCTGGCGCCCGGCGCGATGGCGCGGTCGACCGCGTTGAAGGTCGGGCCGTCCCAGCTGGTGTTGGCGCGTGCCCCATCATGGCTGAAGGCCGGAATATTGGTCTTGCCCAGGATGATGGCGCCAGCCGCCTTCAGCCGGCTGACCACCGGCGCATCCTTTTCCGGCATCAAATCGAAACCGCCAGCCGCGCTCGAGAGCGGCGCCCAGCCGCCGGTCGAGGGCAGGCCGACGAAATCCATCGCCTCCTTGATTACCACCGGCACGCCGGCCAATGGCCCCAGCGCTTCGCCAGCCGCGCGGCGGGCGTCGATCGCCTTGGCATCAGCCAATGCCGAGGGGTTCATGAAGGTGAAGGCGTTGTAGTACGGCTCGTAGCGCGCGATGCGGGCAAGATGCGCGAGGGTAAGGGTCTCCGAGTTGAAGCGCCCCTCGGCGAAGCCGCGCTGGATCTCGGCGACGGTCAGTTCGGCGACCTCGATTTCGGAAGTCTGGGCAGTCTGGCCTAGGGCATTCATGGGAAGCTCCCGATAGCGCGGAGGGGCAGGTGGGAAGCGCCCGGACTGTGGCCCGCCCGGGCGCCGGGTCGCCTCAGGCCGCGGCCCGGGTCGCGGTGGACTTGCCGATTAGGTCGAGCAAGTACCCCGTGTCCATCACGTCGGCGAAGATCGTGTACATGCTGATCAACGTCGCGTTGTGCTCCTCGTCCGACAGCGTCGCGTTGGCGTCGTTGAGGAAAATCACCTTGTAGCCCATCTGCAGCGCGTCCCGCGCCGTGCTCTCGCAGCAGCAATTGGTCAGCGTGCCGGTGATAACAAGCGTGTCGATGCCGCGCGCTTTGAGCTGGGCATCCATGTCGCAGGTCTCGGGGATCAACGCCGAGAAGCGGGTTTTGTCGACGATAATGTCGCCGGCCTCGACCTCCATCTCGGGCGCCACTTCCCAGTCGGGCATGCCGCGCGACATCTTGGCTTGGCCATCCAGCTGGGTCGTCCCGAGTGTCTTGAACCAGTAATCCCAGCTGTGTTTCTCGGCCGGGTCGTAGGTGTAGCGAGTGAACACGTTGACGCCGCCGGTTTCGCGCACGGCCCTGGAGATGGCGTTGATCGTGCTGGTGATTTCGCGAGTGATGGGCACTTCGATCGGCGCACCTTCGTGAACGAAGCCGACCTGCATGTCGACGCAGACGTGCGCCACCTTGCTCATGTCGAGGCTGGCATAGATGTGGTCGCTGCCGCGGATGCTACGCATCCGGTCGACGATGTGCGAGGGAATGGAAACCTTGTGCATTGTCTGGCTACCTTTCGGTTGAAATCGTCAATGTGGCAGGCGATCGGCTGCGTCTGTTCAAGACGCGTTCATCTCCCGTTCAGGAGGTGTTCATCGTCGCGGCAATCCAGCGGCCGTTTGGTGTGGCCGCGTCGCCTCAAACCATCCGCCTGCTATCAATGCAGATAGTCAAATACGAAAATATCGAAATTGCAATGGTCATTCTCGATGGGTGTTTGCCCAAATGGTAGGCATATTGACCGTTCGATCAAAGTTTCAGCAATTGTTTGACAGAAGCCCTGAGCCGTAGCAGTGTGCCCCGTCCAGCTTCGCCCGGTTGCTTTCCTCGGCAACCTTTTCGCCGGTCGCTCAACAGGCCGGCGGCGAAGCTGGATGACGGCGGACTTGGGCGGGAAGGGCGAGCGATGAAGATCGGCATGTTGCATCCGAGATCCGGCGTGACGGGCATGTGGACCCCGTCCATGGATGCCGCCGCACTGGTCGGAGCCTCCGAGATCAACGCCGCCGGCGGCATCCTTGGCGAGGAGATCGAATTGGTGTTCGCCGACTGTGGCTTCTCGGTCGGCGATGCGCTCTCGGCGGTCGATGCTCTCATCGAAATTGAGGGTGTCGGCGCCATCATCGGTGGCCACACCAGCAATAACCGCGATGCCGTCAGCCGGCGGGTGGCGAGCCGCGTACCCTACATTTACACGGCGCAATACGAGGGCATTGCCGTCGGTCCCTCTACCGTGGCGATCGGCAGCGTTGACGACGAACTGATGGCCCCGTCGCTGCAGTGGATGAAGGACAACAGGCGCGCCGACCGCTACTTCTTCGTCGGCAACGACTACATCTGGCCGCGCATGGCGCTCAGCACCACGCGGCGCCTGATGCGCCAGCAAGGCTCTGAACTTGTTGGACATGCGCTGGTCGCGACCCGCGAGTACGACTACACCGAGGTAGTGAAGCAGATCGCCAGGAGCGGTGCCCAGGTGGTGGTCCAGGCGCTGGTCGGCATGTGCTCGGTTGAGTTCAACCGCGCCTTCGCCGCCGCCGGTCTCGATGAGAAGATGCTGCGCTTCGGGCTGATCGTCGACGAGACCGTGGTCTGCGGCATCGGCGCCGAGGCGACTACCAACCTCTTCACTGCGGCCAACTACTTCGCCGGCCACCAGTCCCGTTTCAACGATCATTTCCTTGAGCTCTACCACGATGCCTTCGGCGCCTATGCTCCGCCGGTGTCGGCGGCGAACGTCGGTTACTACGAGGGCCTGCATGTCCTCGCCGGTCTGGCTCGCGAACTCGGCGCCACCGACAGCCGGCAACTGGCACATCACCTCGCACGCCCTTCGCGGCAGGCCGCCGCGCGGCATCTGCTCGACGACGACGCGGCCGGACGGCGGCCTACCGTCTATCTCGGCCAGGCCGACGGCGTGACCCTCCAGGTGGTCACCGCGTTGACCCACTAAGCGCCAAAACTATTTAATAATGAAATATTGTCAGTATCCGGCTGCGGTGGTATCCACTGCGCCGGACAGCTACGCGATTCAAGCGCAGCGCCAAGACTGAGCCGACTCGTCAAGGCGATCCGGCAACGACAATGGTAGAAAAATGAATCGTTCTGACGAGAAGTGAGGGGGAGGCTATGGCTACCACACGCATGAAGGATCAGCTGGCCTACATGATCGCCAGCGTGAACCGTCAGCTCGAAAACGAGCTGGAAGAGCGGCTGCGCCCGGGTGGCGTGCCGATCGAGCAATATCGCATCCTCGAGGTGCTCGATACGAGCGAGCCCTGCGCGATGGGGGAGATCGCCGCGCAGTCGCTGATCGAGCCGCCGACCCTGACCAAGATCATCGACAAGATGGTGGCCGAGGGGCTGGTCTATCGCGCTCCCGATCCGAACGATCGCCGGCGTGTGCTGATCCTCACCGCGGCTGGCGGTAAGACGCTGTTCAAGCGCCTGCGTGGTGTCTCGACGGCGCAGGAGCAGCGCATCGTCGAGTTGCTCGAGTCCGAGCGGGCCACAGAACTTCGCAATCTGCTGCGCGAACTCATCCAGTAGGTGGACGCGCCAACGCATGAACTTCGCCTCCGCCAGCGATGGCTGGGCGCCGTTCTGTTTCTGAGGACCGAACGAGAAGGGGCGCCGCGACAGGAACGGCGCCCCCCGCTGTCCGAGGATTGGTGCAAACCTCCGACGGGCCGGAAAGCCTCAGAAACCGGGCGGCCGGCGTGTATGCCAGTCCGTTGCCTGCTGGTAGGCGTGCGCTACCTTGAGCAGTAGCGCCTCCGATCCCGGCGCGCCGGCGAGTTGCATCGCGACCGGCCGGCCGTCATCGGTGTAGCCGACGGGTAGTGTGACGGTCGGCGTGCCGGTGGCGTTGAACGGCGAGGTGAATTTTCCAATAATATCAAAGCTCTCGGCCACTTGCGCCCGCATCTCGCTCCAGGTCGGTGTGCCGAGTTTGAAGACCGGCATGATGAACACATCGATGTCGTCGAACATGCGGATCACCGCGCCGCGGAACTTCCGCCGCTCGATGATGCCCTTGCCGATATCGACGGGGCTGGCGGTGCGGCCAAGCTCGATCATCGCTTTGACCGATGGGCCGTATTTGTCGGCCTGCGAGGGATAGGTTGCGTCGTGATGCGCCGCTGTCTCGGCCATGGTGGCGGCCATGTTCATCTTCAAGAGGTTGGCGATCGAGGGGAACTTAACCTCTTGAGTCAGCGCGCCAATTTCCTCCAGCACCTCGACCGCATCCTTGATGAAGCCGATGGTCACCGGATCGGCGTCGTCTGCGACGTAGCTCCAGTCGAGCCCGATCTTGACGCCTCTCGCGCCGTAGATGCCGTCGAACTCGGCGAGGTAGTTCGGCACCGGCGCGGAGAGCGAGGTCGAATCATTGGGGTCCCAGCCGGCCAGCGTCTGCAGCATGGCGGCAGCGTCCGCGGCCGAACGCGCCATCGGACCGAGGTGGTCGAAGGTCGCTGCAAGATCGAAAATGCCGTAGCGGCTGATCAGTCCCCAAGTCGGCTTTACCCCGGTTAGCCCATTGCAGGCAGCGGGAAATCTGATCGAACCGCCGGTGTCCGAACCGATCGTCGCGTAGGCCAGCCCCGCGGCCGCGGAGACGCCGGAGCCGGAGGAGGAGACGCCAGTCCACAGGTCCTTCTTCCACGGATTGACCGGCTCGGGCAGGTCCGGATGGTGCTCCAGCATGGCGCCTTCGGTCATATGGAGTTTGCCGAGCATCACGGCGCCGGCGTCGTTGAGCTTGGTGACGACTGTGGCGTCGTGGTCCGGCTTGAAATCGGAATAGATGGTCATCCCGCCGGTGGTGGTTATCCCTTTGGTAAAGCAGAGATCTTTGACCGCGATCGGGATGCCGTGCATTACCCCGCGATAGATCCCTTTCGTGATCTCGACCTCGGCTTTCTTTGCCTGTTCGAGCGCAAGGTCGGCGGTGACGGTGGTGTAGCTTTTGAGGCCCTGGTCGTAGGTTTCGATGCGGGTGAGGATCGCCTCGGTTACCTCGACGGGGGAAATGTCGCCCGCCTGGATGTGCTTTGCGACGGTTGTAAGCGCTTGAAAATGGATGGTGTCGAGCGACATGAATTGGGGTCTCCGCTAGTTGTAGGTCGTGAAATTCTGTGGGCGGCGCAAATGCCAGTCGGTCGCCTGCTGATAGGCGTGCGCGGCCTTGAACAGCGTCGCCTCGCTGAGGTGCGAACCGATGAGCTGCATGGCCAGCGGCAGCCCGATCGCATTGCTGCCGACCGGGAAGGTGATGGTGGGGGTGCCGGCCATGTTGTAGGGGCCGGTGAAGCGGCCGAAGGTCGGCAGCTCCTCGAACAACTTGTCGAGTTCCTCGTAGCGCACGCCGACCCACGGCATGATCGGCGCGGGGATGACGTCCACCGTCTCGAACACTTTGCTTAGGGCGCCCCGGAAGCGCTCCTTCTCGATATAGGCGCTGGCGACAACGGCCGGGTCGTAGTGGAGGCCGCGCTCGATGGTCTCGCGCAGCCGGCCGAACCCCGCGGGGTCGGCGGCGTAGCGCTCGCGGTGATAGTTGGCGCACTCGGTCTCCATGATGAAGCGCTGCATGCGCGTCACCTTGTCGATCGGCGGCAGGGTGATCGGCACGATCCTGGCGCCGATCGATGCGAACATGTCGAGCGCGGCGCGGATGCCTTCGACCAGCTCGGGGTCGACGCCGTCGGTCAAATAGCCCCAGTCGACGCCGATCTTGAGGTCGCGGGCGCCAAACACGCCCTCGAGCGCTGCCGAGTAATTGGGAACCGAGGCCGTGAGGCTGGTCGGGTCGTTGTCGTCGTGGCCTGCGATGACGTCGAACATCGCTGCGGTGTCGGCGGCTGACCGGCACATGGGCCCGACTGAGTCGAGCGAGTCGGCGAGCGTGAACACGCCGTAGCGGCTGACGCGGCCCCAGGTCGGCTTCAGGCCGGTCAGGCCATTGGTGGCGGACGGGAAGCGGATCGAGCCGCCGGTGTCGGACCCGAGGCTGCCGAAGCAGAGGCCGGCCGCGGTGGCGACGCCCGAGCCGGACGAGGAACCGCCCGGCCAGAACCCGGCCACATAGGGGTGGGTCGGCGGCGGGCCGAAGCCCGGATGGTGATCGGCCAGCGCGCCCTCGTGCAGCGCCAGGCGCCCGAGGATCACGGCGCCGGCGGCGAGCAGCCGATCGACCACTGTCGCCGAGTAGTCGGACTCGAAATCCTTGTAAGCCATCGAGCCGAAGGTCGCCGGCGTGCCCTTGGTGAAGAACAGATCCTTTATGGCGATCGGCACGCCGTGCAGAGTACCGCGATAGCGGCCAGATCGGATCTCACTCTCGGCCTGCCGCGCCTGGGTCATGGCTTCGTCGGCCGTGACGGCGATGAAGCTGTGGAGTTCGGGATCGACCGACGCGATGCGCGCCAGCATCGTCTCGGTGAGGGTGACGGGTGAAACCGTCCCCTCCTTGATGCTGGCGGCGATGTCGGTCAACGCCATGAAGGGGATGTCGCTGGTGCTGAGCATGTCTCGTGCCTTGTGGGGAGTTCAGTGGAGGGACGGGCGCTGCAGGTGCCAGCCGGTCGCCTGCTGATAGGCATGGGCGGCCCGGAGCAGGCTCGCCTCGCCCAGGTGCGGCCCGATCAGTTGCACCCCGAGCGGCATGCCGACCCCGGCGATACCGCAGGGCAGGGTGATGCTGGGAACGCCCGCCAGGTTGAACGGCGAGGTGTAGCCGAGGAAGGCGTGGAGGTCGGATAGGTGCGCGTCCATCTCGTCGTAACGCGCCCCGACCATCGGGTAGACCGGCGAGATCAGCGCATCGATGCCGCCGGCGAACATCGCCGTGAGCTCGCCCTTGAAGCGGTCCTGCGTGATGTAGGCCTTTGCCAGCACCATCGAGTCATAGCTCAGCCCCCGCTCCATGGCCTTGGCCAGTTGCGGGCCGAACCGGGACTTGTCCGCCTCGTAGACCGGCTTGTGAAAGAAGGCGCTCTCGGTGTCGGTGATCACCATCTGCGCGGTGATCGCGTCGCCGCGGGCGGGAACCTTCACCGGCACGATGATGGCGCCGAGGTCGCGGTAGACGGCGATCACCGCCCGGATCGCGGCGATGGTTTCGCCGTCGACGCCGCTCTCGAGATAGGCCTCGTCGACACCGATACGGAAGCCGCGGGCGCCGAGGATGCCGTCTAGCCCGGCCAGGTAGTCGGGCACCGGCTCGGTGAGGCAGGTCGGGTCCATCGGGTCGGCGCCGGCAAAGGCCGAGAGCATCGCCGCACAGTCGGCCGCATCGCGGGCCATGGGTCCGATGGTGTCGAGCGAGTCCGATAGCGGGAACACACCGTACCGGCTGGTCCGGCCCCAGGTCACCTTCAGCCCGGTGACGCCGCAGGCTGCGGAGGGAAAGCGGATCGAGCCGCCAGTATCGGTACCGAGGCTGGCAAAACACAACCCCGCGGCCGTCGCCGAGCCCGAGCCAGAGGACGAGCCGCCGGGCCAATAGTCCTTGTTCCAGGGGTTGAGGCACTTGGGCAGCGCCGGATGGTGCTCGCCGAAGGCTCCTTCATGGAGGTGCAACCGCCCGAGGATCACCGCGCCGGCCATCTTCAGTCGGTGGACGATGGTCGCGTTCTTATCCGAGACGAAATCCTTGTAAGCAACCGATCCGAAGGTCGAGGCGACGCCTGTGGTGTGAAACAGGTCCTTGATGGCGATCGGCACGCCATGTAGCGGGCCGCGGCGCCGGCCGCTGTCGATTTCCGCCTTCGCAGCCTCGGCGTCCGCCAGGGCGCTCTCGGCAGTGACCGAGAGGTACGAATTGAGCGACGGATCGACCTCGGCGATGCGCTCGAGCATCATCTCGGTGACGGTGACCGGCGAGATCTCGCCGGATGAGATCAGGCCGGAGATTTCCAGCAGCGAGGCGTAGTGGAGGTCGTCGGTCCGGGGCAGGCTCTTCAGCATGTCAGGCGGCTTTCGCGATGAGAGGGAACTCGGGCCGGCGCGCCACGACGCCGGCTGCGGCCTCATAGGCAGCGCCGATGCGCAACACAGTGGGTTCGTCGAACGGCCGGCCGACAATCTGCGCACTGAGCGGCAGTCCATTGGAGGCGAAGCCGATCGGCAGGGCGAGGGCAGGGTGGCCGGTAACGTTGAACGGCCCGGTCAGGATGCCGCCCCAGCGGTTGGCATCGAGCCCGAAACTCGAGAACGGCGCCGCGGTGTCGAGAGCGTTGGGCGCCAGGAGCGCGTCATAGCTCGTGAGCAGTCCGTTCACCGCGGCGGTCAACTCGCGCCGCAGCCGCTGCGCCTGCATCACGTCGGCCGCCGACAACACCGCGCCCGAGACGAGGTGCTGGTAGGCATAGCGGCCATAGGCGTTGGGCCGGGTCTTCAGGTCCGTCTCATGGATCGCATAGGCTTCGGCGAACAGGATGGTCCGCACGCAGGCGTCGAACTGCTCGAACGGCGGCATGTCGACTTCCACGACATCGGCGCCGAGCGCCGCCATCTGCTCAGCCGTGGCGTCGAGCGCCATGGTGGCTTCGGCCGAGAGGAACGGGTTCTCGATAAAGAACTTTCGCGTGTAGCCGAGGCGGAGCCCGGTCAGGTTTGCGCCGATCGAGGCCGTGAAATCGGGCACCGGCACGTTGGCGGATGCCGGATCGAGCGGGTCGTAGCCGGCGATCACCTGCATGGTGAGCGCGGTGTCCAGCACAGTGCGCGACAGCGGCCCGCAGTGGTCGAGCGAATAGGCGAGGGGATAGACACCGCGCCGCGACACCCGGCCATAGGTGGGCTTCAGCCCGACCGTACCGCAGAACGCTGCTGGTCCGCGGATCGAGCCGCCGGTGTCGGAGCCCATCGCCATCCGCATCATGCCGGCAGCGACCGCCGCGGCGGAGCCGGACGACGAGCCACCGGTGAAATGATCGAGGTTCCACGGGTTGCGGGCCGGCGGAAAGGGCAGGTCGAAGCTCGGGCCACCGATGGCGAACTCGAAGGTCCCCAGTTTGCCCAGCAGGACGCCTCCGCCTGCAGCGAGCTTTTCCTGGACCGCGCTGTCGGCGGACGGGACATTATCGCGGAGGAGGTTGGAGTGGCAGGTCGTGCGGATACCCGCCGTGCAATAGATGTCCTTGAGCGCGTAGGGGATGCCGTGCATCGGACCGTGATCGCGGCCGGCGGCAAAATCCCCATCGGCCTGGTCCGCGTCGGCGAGCGCTCGCTCCGCCGTCAGCAGCACGAAGGCGTGGACCAGCGGATCAAGTTCGGCGATCTGGCCGAGCGCGGCTTCGGTGAGCGCGCGCGAGGTGACGTCGCCGGCTCTGAGCGCTGCGCCGGCTTCGGCAATCGAAAGCTCGTTAAGTGGACCGAGGGCTGCCATCTCACTTGCCCTCCACGAGACTGAAGACGTTCGACGGCTCGGCCGCCACTGTGCGAGGCTGCCGCAGCCAATGCAGCGTCGCCATCAGCCGCTGCGCGTTGGCATAGGTGCCGTGCGCCCGCTCATCGGGTGGAACCACACCCGCGAGGCGGAAGCGCAACTCGGTTTCGGGCGCGAACAGCGGGGGCGTGGTCATAGGTTGGCTCATGGCGCGGCTCCTCGGCGAACCGGCTTCATATACTACACCACAAAATATTTGAAAACGATAATATGGAGAGATAAAATAATGGTCAGCTTGCTTGTTTTTTGCGCAGAGAAGTCCCGGCAGGTCGGCCTATCTCTTTGCTCAGGAGGGCGCTTTTGCGACGCCTGAACCTGATGCTCCAATTCGCAACTGCAGCGAAATCGTAGAGATTTGAATATTTTAGCTCAACGCTAGTCTGGCATGCGTCCACCGCTGACAACGCTGGCACGGCCCTTGCAACGCTGTCCTGGTGCGCCTTCCCGATGGGCGCTCCCCGTTTGCAGGAGAGAAGCATCATGAGATCGACTGGACTGCGAGGCGTGTTCAGGGCCGCCGCGTTCGCCACCCTGGCGAGCGTTGGTGCGGCCGGGCATGCCGCCGCGCAAGAGACTGTTCTGCGCGTCGCAATGACCGCGGCCGATATTCCGGATTGGACCGGCGCCCCGGACCAAGGCTACGAGGGCTACCGTTTCGCTGGCTACACCATGTACGATGCGCTGGCGCTGTGGGACCTGTCGAGCTCGGACAAGGCGGCGGATATCGTCCCCGGCCTCGCCACCAGCTGGGAGGTCGATCCGGCCGACCCGCTGACCTGGACGTTCCACCTGCGCGAGGGCGTCAGTTTCCATGACGGCTGCCCGTGGAATGCCGATTCCGCCATCTGGAATCTCGAGCGCGTGAAGAACTCGGCCTCGCCCCAGTACAATGCGCGCCATGCCGGCATGCAGGGCTGGGCGGTTGGCAGTGTCGCCTCCTACGAGAAGGTCGACGACTACACCATCAAGCTGCACTCCACCGTGCCGTCCTCGATGCTGCCCTACAGCATGGCCATGCTGTACATGATCTCCAACTGCGGCGTGGAGAAGCTCGGCAACGACTACGTCAAGTACGCCGAACACCCGGCGGGCACCGGACCCTACATGTTCGACAAGCTCGTCCCGCACGAGCGGCTCGAGCTGGTCAAGAACCCCAACTACTGGAACCCCGACCGCATGCCCAAGCACGATCGGCTCGTGCTGCTGCCGATGCCGGAAGCCTCGACACGTGCCGCCGCGCTTCTTTCGGGCCAGGTGGATTTCGTCGAAGCCCCCTCGCCCGACACCATCCCGGCGCTCAAAGGCGCGGGCATGCAGATCATCACCGTGCCCTATCCGCACAACTGGGACTACCTGCTGCGCGTCGACAAGGGACCGTTCGCCGACCTCAAGGTCCGCCAGGCCGCCAATATGGCGATCAACCGCCAGGACTTGGTTGACATGCTGCAGGGCGTGGCCACCCCCGCCTTCAACACGCTGATCGACTCCCAGCCCTGGTATGGCTCGCCGCCGGTCTACGAGTACGATCCTGAGGGGGCCAAGGCCTTGCTGACCGAGGCCGGCTGCCTGCCGTGCAAGATCAAGATCGGCATCTCCACTTCGGGCTCGGGCCAGATGCAGCCTCTGCCGATGAACGAGCTGGTCAAGGAGCAACTCGACGAGGCCGGCTTCGAGGTCGAACTGGTCCCCATGGATTGGAACGCCCTGATCAGCGTGTTCTTCCAGGGGGCGGAAGCCTCTGGGTTTGACGGCATCAACTTCTCCATGGCGCCGATCGATGCCTCCCAGGGGGTGATCGGCAAGTGGATGAGCACCATGCAGCCGCCGAACTGCTGCAACTGGGGCTTCTACAAGAACGAAGCGGTGGACAAGCTCGGCTTCGAGGCCATGGCCGAGTTCGACAGCGCCAAGCGTGACGCCCTGCTGACCGAGATGAACACCATGGTCATGGCGGACGCGCCCGAGTTGTTCATTGTCCACGACCTCAACCCGCGCGCCCTGTCGCCCAAGCTCACCGGCTTCGTGCAGGCCCAGAGCTGGTTCCAGGACCTGACTCCAATAGTGGTCAATCCCTGATCCTGATCGTGGGCGCTGCAAAGCGCCCGCGATCCTCCCGTGGTGTCCAAAGCCGGAGATAGTGACGTGTGGCTCTACGCATTGCGCCGCCTGCTGATGACCATTCCAATCCTGCTCGGGGTCACGGTGATCTGTTTTGCCCTGGTCAAGCTTGCCCCGGGCGATCCGGTTCAGAACCTGGTTCGGCCTGAGACCAGCCCGGAAGATATCGCCAAGCTGCGAGCTTACTACGGGCTCGATCAGCCGGTGGTGATCCAGTACTTCGTCTGGCTCTGGCGCGTGGTGTGCGGCGACCTGGGCATGTCCATCGCCAACAACATGCCGGTGGCCGGCGAGGTGCTGCGGGCATTCTTCAATACCCTCACAGTGGCCCTGATTTCGGTGGTGCTGGCGTTCGTGGCTTCGATGGTCCTCGGCGTCATCGCCGCCACCCGGCAGGGCGGTGTCGTCGACCGCCTGGTGACGGCGATCGCGGTGTTCGGCATCTCGGTGCCCACCTTCTGGCTCTCGGTGGTGCTGGTGATCCTGTTCGCCGTCAACCTCAACTGGTTGCCGGCGACGGGCATGGGCGCGGGCGGCTCTGACGTCTTCAACTATTTCGATTGGAACGACTTCAAGTTCGCGGTGATGCCGATCATCGCGCTGGCGCTGCCGCCGCTCGCCATCATGACGCGAACGACGCGCTCGTCGCTGAGCGAGATCCTGAACCAGGATTTCATCCAGACGCTCCGTGCCAAGGGGCTGAGCGAGTTCGCGCTGGTCACTCACGCGGTGCGCAACATCATGCCCTCGGCCATCGCCATGCTGGGGCTGCAACTGGGCTACCTGATTGGCGGCTCCGTGCTGGTGGAAACGGTCTTCACGTGGCCGGGCACCGGGTACCTGCTGAACAAGGCAATCCTGACGCGCGACATCCCGTTGCTGCAGGGCACGATCCTGGTGCTCGCGACGGTGTTCGTCCTCATCAACCTCGTCGTCGACCTGCTGCAATCGCTGGTCGACCCTCGCATCAAACGCATCTGAGGCAGAGCAATGAGCGATATCCCTGCCGGCAGCATCAAGATCGACCCCACCCAGACGAGCCCCGCCAACAAGGTGCGCGGCTACTGGGGGAACGTCTGGAGCCGCCTCCGCTACGACTACGTCACGCTGTTCTGCCTGGCGCTGATCATCGTCATCGTGCTCCTGGCGGTGTTCGCGCCGTGGCTGTCGCCAATGGACCCCGAGAAATCCAGCATGGCCAACCGGCTGCGGCCGATCGGCTACAAGAAGTATCTGCTCGGCACCGACGAGCAGGGGCGCGACATGCTGAGTCGCATGCTGTGGGGCGGTCGCGTCTCGCTGATGATGGGTATCCTGCCGGTGGTCTTCGCCACGCTGATCGGCGGCGGCTTCGGCGTCGTCGCCGGCTACTACGGCGGCAAGGTCAACATGGTGATCATGCGCACTATGGACGTGTTCTTCGCCTTTCCGTCGGTGCTGCTGGCGGTTGCCATCGCGGGCAGCCTCGGCGGGGGCATCGGCAACCAGATGCTGACCCTGACAGTCGTGCTGATCCCGCCGATCTGCCGGGTGGCGGAGACCGCGACCAGCCAGGTCCGCTCGCTCGATTTCGTCGATGCGGCGCGGGCCAGCGGCGCGTCGACCATCTCGATCCTGTTCAACCACGTGTTGATCAACATCCTGTCGCCGGTGCTGGTCTATTCCTCCACGCTGGTCTCGATCTCGATCATCCTTGCCTCGGGCCTGTCGTTCCTAGGCCTGGGCGTGTCGCCGCCGACGGCGGACTGGGGCCTAATGCTGTCGACGCTGCGGCAGTCGATCTACGTCCAGCCGCTGGTCACGGCGATCCCCGGCGTCGCCATCCTCATCACCTCCATTGCCTTCAACCTGGTCAGCGACGGCCTGCGCCAGGCGATGGACGTCAAAGCCTAGCTCGAAAGGAAGCCCCGCAATGACCGACCTGATCGAAGCTTCCGATACACCGGCTGCCGACCCCCGCGATCGCGGCGGCCCGGCCCAGCCGATGCTGATCGTTGAGAACATCAAGAAGTACTTCCCGATCCGCGCGGGCCTGCTCAACCGCAAGGTCGCCGAGGTGAAGGCGGTCGACGACATCTCGTTCTACGTGCTGAAGGGCGAGACACTCGGCATCGTCGGCGAGAGCGGATGCGGCAAGTCCACGCTGGCGCGGCTGCTGATGTACTTGCTCGAAAAGGACGAGGGACACCTGATCCTCGACGGCGACACGGTGGGTGAGAAGACCGGCATGGCGCTCGACGGGCTGCGCCGCTCGCTGCAGATGGTGTTCCAGGATAGCTATTCGTCGCTCAATCCGCGGCTGCCGATCGAATCCTCGATCGCCTATGGCCCCAAGGTGCAGGGCGCCACCACCAAGTCCTCCAAGGAACAGGCCCGGGCGCTGCTCGAGAAGGTTGGGCTCAAGGCCGATCGCTTTGGCCAGCGCTATCCGCACGAGTTGTCGGGCGGCCAGAAGCAGCGCGTCAACATCGCCCGGGCGCTGGCGCTCGATCCGCGGCTGCTGATCCTCGACGAGGCGGTGTCGGCGCTCGACAAATCGGTCGAGGCGCAGGTGCTGAACCTGCTCGGCGAGCTCAAGGAACAGCTCAACCTCACCTACATCTTCATCTCCCACGACCTGCACGTAGTCCGCTACATCTCGGACCGGGTGCTGGTGATGTATCTGGGGCAGGTGGTCGAGATCGGGCCGGTCGAAAAGATCTATGACAACCCCAAGCACCCCTACACCAAGGCGCTGCTGGAGTGCCGGCTGAGCATGGACCCCGACGAGCGGGTCGAGGCCGCGCCGCTCGCAGGCGATCCGCCCAACCCGGTCAACCCGCCGGCCGGCTGCCGCTTCCACACCCGCTGCCCCTATGTCGAGGACGTCTGCATGTCCAAGGCGCCTGCACTGGGCAATGCGCTGAAATCGGACCCCAGCCGGCATCTCGCCGCCTGCCACATGGTGCATGCCGGTTCCGGGCACAGCCGTGCACCAGCCGGCACGCCTTTTAATTGATACTTCAACTGATGCGTGCCTGAACGAAGAGGCGAAAGATGAACGACATGAAATTCTCCCACCCGACCCTCGCCGAACCGATCAGCACGGGAGCTGAACCCTACGTGCAGGTGAGGGACCTGAAGGTCCGCTTCGTCAGCCGCGAGGCGACGGTGAAGGCGGTCAACGGCGTTTCCTTCGACCTCGAGCGCGGCAAGGTGCTCTGCGTCATCGGCGAGTCTGGCTCCGGCAAGTCGGTGATGATGCGCTCGCTGCTGCGGCTGCATCCCAAGAAGCGCACCGTCATCGAAGGCTCGATGAAGATCGGTGAGCACGAGATCACTACTGTCACCGACAAGGTGATGCAGGAACTGCGCGGCTCGACCGTGTCGATGATCTTCCAGGAACCGATGACGGCGCTCGACCCACTCTACACCATCGGCGACCAGATCGCCGAGACGGTGATGCGGCACGAAAAGGTCGACCGCGATGCGGCGTGGAAGCGGGCGTTCGAACTGCTCGAGCTGGTGCGCGTGCCCTCGCCCGAGCGGCGGCTGAAGGCCTATCCGCACGAGCTTTCCGGTGGCCTCAGGCAGCGCGCCATGATCGCGGTGGCGCTCTCCTGCCGGCCGAGCCTGCTGCTCGCCGACGAGCCGACCACGGCGCTCGATGCGTCGGTGCAGATCCAGGTGCTGGTGCTGCTGCGGCGGCTGCAGCGAGAAATGGGGATGTCGATGATCTTCGTCACCCACGATCTGGGCGTCGCGGCGCAGATCGCCGACAAGGTGGCGGTGATGTATGCCGGCCGGATCATCGAATATGGCGAAGCACGCGACGTGCTGCTCAATCCGCAGCACCCCTACACCAAGGCCATGTTGTCTTCGACGGTGAAGGACCAGGTGCGCGGGGCGCCGCTCGAAGCCATCGCCGGCACGCCGCCGGACCTGCGGGCGCTGCCCCACGGTTGCAGCTTCGCGCCGCGCTGTAAGCATGCCGGTCCAGAGTGCTCCATCGCCATGCCCGAGCCGTTGAGCGACAGCCGTGGCCACATGGCCCGCTGCATCCGGCTGGGCCTTAGTTCCGGCGAGCTGCGCTTCGACGCGCCGGTGCTCGAGCCCGCCTGAGACTGGTCGATTGGGCGGAGGAGCCTGGACGATGGGCGACTGGTGGCTGGCGCGTTCTCCCACGGAGAAGGGGACGCTGCTGATGCTGACGGCGGTGCTGCTGTTTTCGGCGCTGCTGTTGCTGATCCGGCTGGCCGGGCAGGGCGTGTCGGTGGTGACGCTGGTGGTCGTCCGCCAGCTGATCATGCAGGCGCTAGTGATGGCGCAGGCAGGTCGCGAGAGCCGCCACATCCTGAGGACCAGCAATCTCACGCTGCAGTTGTGGCGCGCCGGGCTGTCGCTCGCAGCGACCGTCGCCACCTATGCCAGTTTCATCTACCTACCGCTGGCGCTGGCCAGTGCCATCAGCTTTTCCGCGGTGCTGTTCGTCACCATCGGGGCGGCGCTGTTCCTCAAGGAGAGGGTCGATAGCAAGACATGGCTGGTGACGTTCATCGGCCTCGGCGGGGTTTTGCTGATGCTGAGCCCACGTGAGGGCGGTGACCTGTTCTTCATCGTCGTGTCGATCGCGGGAGCGATCGTTTCGGCGGCGACGATCCTCACCGTCAGGGTGTTCAATGCCTCGGAATCGATTGGCACGGTGCTGACCTACCAGGGGTTGTTCGTGCTGCCGGTACTGCTGGTGCCGATGCTGCTGACTTGGCAGACGCCGACCCCCACCGAGTGGCTGCTGCTCGGCGCCATCGGCGTGCTGTCGACCTTCGGGCACTGGACCTTCGTCGCCGCCTATCGTCACGCCGAGGCAGCGCGTCTCGCGCCGCTGGATTTCCTCCGGCTGGTGATCCTCTCGCTGGCCGGGCTCGCCTTCTTCAATGAGCAGCCCGAGCCGACGCTGCTCGTCGGCATGGCCATCGTCATCGCCACGACCTCCTACACCATCCGCGCCAACGCTCGCGCCGCGGCCGCCGCAGCATCATCGGTCGCCAGCTGACTTATTTCGAATTTCAGTATTTGAAATATTGACTATTTGGCTTTTTCGATGCGACAGTCCGATATGCAAGCCGGTCCCGAGACACCGGCGTGGGGTCAGAAACCATCAATGGCGACGCACCATCTCAAACCGAGTGTCGAGACCTGCCACTGGGGCTATTTCGATGCCAAGCAGAAGCCGGCGCTACACGTGAACAGCGGTGACTTCGTCACCATCGATACGGTCACCGGCACGCCCGAAGTGGTGCCCGACAGATCGCAGTTCCACGTTCCACCAGAACTCGGTGACATCCACGCCGGCCTTCGTCCGGAGGGGCCGCACATCCTCACCGGTCCGGTCTTCATCGAGGGGGCGAAGCCCGGCACCGTGCTGGAGGTGCGCATCCACGAGGTGACGCTGCTGCAGGATTGGGGATTCAACATCATCCTGCCGCTGCTGGGCACGCTTCCGCACGATTACGACGTGCCGCGCAACGTCAACATACCGCTCGATCTCGAGCGCAACGTCGGCATCATGCCGTGGGGGCTAGAACTCGAGCTGGCGCCATTCTTCGGCGTCATGGGGCTGGCACCACCCAATGGCTGGGGCCGCATCAGCTCGATCGCCCCGCAGGCTACCGGCGGCAATCTTGACAACAAGGAACTGATCGCCGGCTCGACGCTCTACCTGCCGGTATTCGTCGAAGGCGGCCTGTTCTCCTGCGGCGACGGTCACGGCTGCCAGGGCGATGGCGAGGTCAACGTCACCGCCATTGAGACGGCCCTGCGCGGTACCTTCGAGTTCATTGTCCGTGATGACCTGCGCTTCACCTGGCCACGTGCCGAGACCCCGAGTCACCACATCACCATGGGCATGGACCCTGATCTCGACCAGTGCGCCATCAAGGCACTGCGCGAGATGATCGCGCTGCTCGGCGAGAAATCCGGCCTGTCCGATGCCGACGCCTACATGCTGTGCAGCCTCGCCGGTGACCTCCACATCACCCAGACCGTCAACGGCTCCAAGGGCGTGCACATGATGATGGACAAGAAGAACTTCGTATCCAGAGGACTGCAGTGAGCAAGATCCGCATCGCCCACCTGGCCGGCCCGACGGCCACCATCCAGAACACCCCGCCGCTAGTGACCTCAAACAAGGCGCGCGCCAGGAAGGGCCTGCCGCCGATCACCGCCGGCAGGGGCAACGCCGCCGCGTTCGACCCGTTGCGCGCGCAGCGTCTGGCGGCGCCGGTGAAGCTCTATGTCGAGCAGTTCTCTGCCCATCCGCTGGAGGCCGACACTGCCGAACTCTACGATGCGCCGGACGGCTATGTCGGCGCCGATGGCGCCTTCTCGAAGGAGAGGCACTCGGAGGCGGACAAGCCGGTCTACGAGATCGAACTCAGCCCCGAGGACGGGCTCTATCCGCTGCCGTACATGGCGCTGCAGGCCGACGGCTCGCCTTGGGAGGAGGAGACCACAAAGCCCGGCGGCAAAGTCACCCGGCAGGGGTTCTTCCCCGACGGCTCGCGTAGCTTCGAGGAGATCGACCGGTTCTCGATCGGCGCCGACGGCAAGGTCAACTTGATCGGCGGCCGGGCCGAAGTGGATTTCTACCGCGTCATGCCGCCCGGCGGCTTCACCAAGGGGCTCGCGAATGGCAAGCGTGCCGACATCGGCGATGGCGATACTCCGGCCGAGCGGCTGGGGCACGACTTTTTCGCCTACAAGCCGTTCCACCTCGCCAAGTCACCGCCACGCCCGGTGCTCGCCAAGATTACCAACGAGGTCCAGGCGATCATGTCGTCGGGCAAGTACGACGGCGCGATCTGGACGCAGGGCTCGCCGCAGGTCGAGGAAACCGCCTACTGGTTCAACCTGCTGATCGACACCAACCTGCCGATCGCCTGCAACGCCGCGCAGCGGCCGCAGGGGCAAATCAGCAATGACGGCCCGGCCAACATCGTCGACAGCGTCACCTATATCGAGAGCGGCATCTGGAAGGACGGCAAGGGTGGCAATCGCGCCGGCACCGTGGTCATCCAGGAGCAGCAGTTCTTTGCCGCACGCGAAGTCGCCAAGGTCGATGCACGCCCTGGCGGCTACGTCGCAACAGGAGGGCACGGCGGCATCCTGGGGCAGGTGACCCATATGGGCACGCCGTACATGATGTACGTGCCGGCTTATAGGCACACCGGGACATCGGATGTGAACATCACCAAGCTGCCGGCCGGGGTGAAGGCCACGCGTTCCGGCCGCACCGGCATCGAGACGTTCGAGCTGAAGATCAAGGACCCGTCGGGCAAGCTCCTCGCCGATGCCATCCCGTCGGTGTCGATCGTCAAGGAAGGCGGCTACTTCGCCGACAGCTTCGGCGACGATCCGGCGCCGGAGGCCGATCTCGATTTCCTCATCCAGCACAAGCTGGGCAGCGGCCGGCTTGGTGGCTTCATCATCGAGGGACTGGTGCCGTATGGCGCCGCGACCTCGGAACTGCGGGCCTCGATGCTGCGCCGGGCTAGCTTTTGTGGCCTTCCGGTGGCGCGGGTTGGCCGCGGCTATCCGGAAGGGTTCTCGGACCCGGATCCCTGGACCATTTCGGGCATGAACCTCACTTCGACCAAGGCTCGGCTGCTGCTGATGGCGTGCCTGATGAAGTTCGGCAGCCTGCCGGTCGCCGCCGACCCGGCCAACCCGACCGGCGCCGAAATCGCGGCGCTGCAGGCGGGGCTCGCCACCTACCAGCAGGTCTTCAACACCCACTAGGAGGGCACGGTGCTTCGGCTGCACGGCATCATCGGCACAGCTGAGGACCCGGTCTATGCCGGCCTGCTGCATGAGCTCGAGCACGGTGACGGGATCGAGCTGCTGTTCGTGCCTCCCTCCGATGCGGGCAGGAAGCGCTTCCGGCTGTTGACCGACCGGGGCACCGATTGCGCCGTGAGCCTCGACCGCGAGGAGGAACTGACCGACGGCGCGCTGCTCTACATCGATCCCGAGCGGGCGATCATCGCCCGCTTCGGCGAGCAAGAGATCTGGCGGTTGAAGCCGGTCGACCAGGCCGCGGCGCTGAAGCTCGGCTGGAATGCTGGGAACCTGCATTGGCGGGTCCGGTTCGAGGGCGATTGCCTCGCGGTGCTACTCGATGGCCCGCTCCACACCTACCGCGCCCGCGTCCTGCCACTGCTGGATGGCGGCGAGGTCGAAGAGCTGGCCGATGTTTGACACCGCCGCCGCCCTGGCACTGCTGCAGTATGGCGACAGCGCCTATCCGGCCGGAGGTTTCGCATTCTCGTGGGGCATCGAGGGACTGGCTGCGGACGGCTTCCTCGCTAGCCGCGAAGATCTCGATGAACTGGTCGCCGAGCACCTGACGTTTCGCTGGAACAGCATGGATCGGCCATTGCTGGTCGAGGCCTACCTTGCGCCCGACCTCGAGGGGCTCGCGAGCGTTGACCGCTACACCGAAGCAGCGACACCTTCGGCGCAGATGCGGGACGGCTCGCACCGCGCGGGGCGGGCGCTGCTGGGCGTTTCGGCGCGGCTGGGTGGACTGCTTTCCACCGCCTACCGCACGTACGCCACCACCGACCTGCGGCTTGGGCACTTGCCAGTGGCGCAGGCCATCGGCTACCGCGATGCCGGTTTTGGCTGCGAGGCGGCGCAACTGGTTTCAGGCTGGACGCTGGTCACGGGGCTCGTCAGCGCCGCGGTGCGGCTCGGCAGCGTTGGCCATCTTGAGGCGCAGGCGAGCCTCGGCACGGCGCGCGGCGCGCTGGCGGAGCTGCTGGCCGAGCCTGTGCCTGCCGGCCTGCGCCCCCACAGTTTCACCCCGCTGATTGATATCGCCGTGTCCCGCGGCCCCTCGCGGCATGTCCGCATGTTCGCCACCTAGAGCCGGAGGCCCAGATGAACCTGACGCCCACCGAAATGGATCGCCTGACCATCTTCACCGCCGCGGAGATGGCACGCCGCAACCGGTCGCTGGGCATTCGCCTGAGCCATCCCGAGGCAGTGGCGCTGCTCACCGATGAGGTGATGCTCGCGGCACGGCGCGACATGCCCTATGCCGAGATCCGCGACATGGCGAGCCGGCTGCTGACCACCGACGATGTCGAGCCCGGCGTCGCCGAGATGATCCCGATGGTCTACATCGAGTGCGCCTTCGCCGAGGGCACGAAGCTGCTGGTGCTGTTCGAGCCGATCAGCCAGGGCGAACTGCCGCTCTTGGAGACCACCTACCCAGGCCAGATCTTTTCGCCCGAGGGCGAGATCGAGATGTTCGAGGACGCGCCCTCGGTCACTATCGACGTCATCAATACCGGCGACCGCGACATCCAGGTGCGCAGCCACACGCACTTCTTTGAAACCAACAAGCAACTCGAATTCGATCGCTCCCAGAGCTGGGGCATGAAGGTTGATCGTCCCGCCGGCATGGGCATCCGCTTCGAGCCGGGCGTCGTCAAATCCGTCCGGCTGGTTCCCATCGCGGGCGGCCGCGTCGTCCAGGGCCAGGCCGGTCTCGTCAACGGTCCGCTTGAGGCGGAGGGCGCCAAGGCGCGTGGCTTCGAACTCGCCCGCAGCCGTGGCTACAAGGGAGCCTGAGCACCAATGAGCAAGATCTCTCGCGAAGCCTATGCCCGGCTCTATGGTCCCACCACGGGCGACGTCATCCGGCTCGCCGACACCGAACTCTTGGTCGAGATCGAGCACGACTACGCCATTCATGGCCATGAACTGGTGGTGGGCGCGGGCAAGAACCTGCGCGATGGCGAGGGCATCGACCCTTACGCCAGGTCAAGCGACGGCATCCTCGATATCGTCATCTACAGCGCCACCATCATCGATGCGGTCACTGGCATCATCAAGGCCGATATCGGCATCCGCGACGGCAGGATCGTCGGCATCGGCAAGGCCGGCAACCCGCATACCATGCCCGGCATCACTCCCGACATGCTGGTCGGAAGCACCACCCAACAGATCCCCGGCATCAACTACATCGTCACCGCCGGCGCCATCGAAAGCCATGCCCATATCGGCTCGCCCGAGCAGTCGGAGCACGCGCTGGCCGGCGGCACCACCACGCTGGTCGGCGGTGGGCCGCTCGATGTGGGCAGCGGCACCACCCGCTCCTTCGGCCTGCTGTTGCAGGGCATGGAAAGCTCGCCGGTCAACTATGCGCTGTTCGGCCGGGGCAGCACCAGCCCCGAGGCGGTCGAGGAATCGGTCGCTGCCGGCGCCGCCGCCATCAAGATCCACGAGGATTGGGGCGCCGCGCCTGCGGTGATCGACGGTTCGCTGATCGCCGCCGACCGCCACGATTTCGCAGTGCACCTGCACACCGATACCATCAACGAATTCCTGTTCGCCGAAGACACGATGGCCGCCTGCGCCGATCGCACCATCCACATGTATCACGTGGAAGGGGCAGGGGGCGGGCACGCGCCGGATCTGCTCAAGGTCGTCTCCTACGACAACGTCATCCCGTCATCGACCAACCCCACCAACCCCTACACGCAATATGCGATGGAGGAGGGGCTGCCGATGGCGATGATCGCGCACAACCTCAACTACAACACGCCGGAAGACCTGCTGTTCGGCGAGGCGCGCGTACGCGCCGGCACCGTCGCCGCCGAGGACCTCCTGCACGATATGGGAGCCATCTCGATCTTCGGCACCGACACCCAGGGCATGGGCCGCCTCGCCGAGAACGTCGCCAAATGCTGGCAGCTGGCCTCGGTGATGAAGGAACGCGTCGGGCGCCTGCCGGAGGAGACTACGGTGCGGGCCGACAACGAACGGGTCAAGCGCTACATCGCCAAACTCACCATCAACCCCGCGATCGCCGTCGGCATCGACGACCATGTCGGCTCGATCGAAGTAGGCAAGATTGCCGACCTGGTGCTGTGGCCGCGTGCCTCGTTCGGGGTGAAGCCGTGGATCGTGATGAAGAATGGTTCCATCACCTGGCAGGCTATGGGTGATGGCAATGGCAGCCTCGGTCTCGCCGAGCCACAGGTGCAGAAGCGGATGTGGGGCGGGCTGGGTCTCGCCAAGCAAAGGGTCAGCTTCAACTTTATGTCGAAGCTCGCGATCGATGCCGGCGTCTCCGACCGGCTGGGGCTGAGCAAGACCACCCTGCCGATCAAGTCCGTCCGGCACCTGCGCAAGAAGCACATGCTGCACAACGACGCGCTGCCCTGGATCGAGGTCGATCCGCAGACTTTCGAGGTGCGCGCCGACGGCAAGCTGCTGATGTGCGAACCGGCCAGGAAAGTCCCGCTGATGCGCAGGTACATGCTCAGATGAACCAACTCGCGCGTCCCCCCATCACCACCAAACGCATCGCTGCCGCCCGCGTCGGCATCGGCGGCCCGGTTGGCTCGGGCAAGACCGCCATGGTCGAGCGGCTGATTCCGGCGCTGCTGGGGCGCGGCATCGACATCGCGGTGATTACTAACGACCTCGTCACGGCTGAAGATGCCGAGCGCGTCCGCCGCTCCGGCCTGATCGATCCCGCGCGGGTTTCGGCGGTCGAGGCAGGCGCCTGCCCGCACACGGTGATCCGCGAGGACCCGACGCTCAACATCGAGGCCGCCGACGAACTCGAGCGGCGCTTTCCCGGGGTCGAATTGATCCTTTTGGAAAGCGGTGGCGACAACCTCGCCTCGACGTTCTCGCGCGATCTGACCGATTTCTGGATGTTCGTCATCGACGTCGCCGGCGGTGATGACATTCCGCGGAAGCGCGGGCCCGGGGTCATCCGCTCCGATCTTCTCGTCATCAATAAGACCGACCTCGCGCCTTATGTCAGCGTAGATCTCGAGCGCATGCACAAGGAGGCGCTAGCGGTGCGCGACAACCGCCCGGTGCTGATGACCAACTGCCGGCAGGGCGACGGCATCGACGCGGTGGTCTCGCTCATCGAGCGCGACGTCCTGTTTCGCGCGTGAAGCACACCGTCATCGAACAACCCGCGCAACTGGACCTGAGCTTTGCCCGCCGGGGCGAACGAACAGTGTTCGACCGGCGCCTGTTCACCTGGCCCTTCGTCCTCACCCGGACGTTCTTTCTCGATATCGCGCCGGCGCATCAGCTTACCGCGATCGTCCAGACTAGCAGCGGCGCCATCCATGGCGAGGACCGGCTGGTGCAGCGGGTCAGCGTCGGCAGCGGTGCTGCGGTGCATCTCAAGACTCAGGGCGCGACCGCGGTGCATCGCGCTCCGCCGGGTCTGCTGACTCACGAAGCAGTCAGCCTGCGGGTAGCCGAAGGTGGCATCCTGCAATACCTGCCAGAGCCGCGTATCCTGTTCCCCCATGCGGCCCTGGCCCAGACGATTGATCTCGATTGCGCACCTGGCGGCACCGCGATCGTCTCGGATACCTTTACCGTGCACGACCCCACCGGCGCCGGGCGAAACTTTCGGTCACTCGAGTCGACCATGACCCTGCGCCGGAGCGGGGCCGAGCCGGCAATGATCGACCGCATGCAGATTGCCGGCCTTGTGTCGCGCCAGTCCCGCCGGCACACGGCGTTCGGCACGCTGGTCGTGGTGACGTCACTCCCCGCGGAGGCGCTGGAGCCCATTGCTCTGGACCTTTCCGGGCACCTCGCGGGCGTCCCCGACCTCTACGCTGCTGCCAGCCTGCTCCCCGGCGAGTTAGGCCTCGGCCTGCGCTTCGCCAGCTCCAGCCTCCGTAGCCTCAGGGCCGGTATCGACCTGGCATTGGCCTCGCTTCGGTCTCGCGTCCTCGGGCAAGCGCCGAGCTTTGGGTAGATAGTGAGCCATGGGGTGACTCAGTGCGCTGCGACTCCTGCGGGCCGACGCAACCGTAGCGCTAGGGGCAGGGCCATCGCCGTCGACGCCAGCACGGGTCAGCCCAGCGGCGCGAAGACGCTGCGAGGCGTCGTCCTCTGGTCCGGATGACACAGGAGGTACTAGGCTCGCGCCAACTCCTGAACCGGTGGAAGCACCTGGACCAGCTCCACTTCTCCATCTCCGATCGACGAAGCCGGAAGCGACGATGCGGAAAGTACCGGCTCCGGGCAAGTGAGACGGACGGTGCCGGTGAGTTCGTGTTGGAGGCCAAGAATGGCTCGCCACAATTTCGCGACGCTTCCTTCCACATCGGCGAACACCGGTAGTAGTTGCTCACCCATTTCGGTCGGCCGGTAGCCTGTCGGGTGTCGATGGACCAGCCGCAGCCCTACTTGCGGTTCGAGTTCGGCAACGCGGCGGTGGACCGTCGACTGATTCACGCCAAGCTCACGGGCGGTCGCGAGGGTCGAGCCCCGCCTTGCAACCGCAAGCAGATGCCGCAGGTCGTTCCAGTCGAACATTCAGCGCCCGCCTTTCATGGCTTTGCTGATGCCGAACTGGCCGAGCAGGAGATCGTCGCGCAGCCTCGGCGGCAACTTGGCAAGAAAGGCAAGAAAGGCAAGGCTGGACGTACCCTTGCCCGCCAGCACGCGCGGATTGGCGTGCGGCAGCATCCCTGTCCCGGCCGGTATCGAACCTCAGCCCGAGCACGACGAGCAGCGCCCCTTGCCCGTCGCGGCCCATCCGCAAGGAATGCGTCGGCTGGTCAATACCGAGGAACATGCCGTCGATGAGGTCTCGATCGGCACGGAACGCCATGGCAGTATGCTTGCGCGGACGCGTTCGCCCGGCCATGCCACATGACTCTTGATGGTCAGGGTTGGCTACCACCACGACGTGCTCGGCGTGGACGCTCCCAGCAACGAGTGCCGTCTTCCACGACTTCGATAGTTTGCCCGTATCCTTCCTCCCAGAAATTCGTGCACGATAGCGCTCGACTTTCGGAACGCTCATCCTGAAGCCGAGCGCCTCGTCGCTCGATCGTCTTATGCGACCGGCATCAATCCCACGCCGTCAACGATGGGAACCGGCTTGGGCAACCGGGCTGCTGCCGGCGCGAGTGGGGGATCGTCGTCGTCATCATCATCGCGGTGAGCCCACCCCTTCCAATGCCACTTCGAGTGAGCGCCTTTGAGGCGACGTTCGTCCTGCTCGCTGTCGTATTCGTCCGATGGATAGAACGCTCTTTTCATCTCCATACCTCCACACATGGCCTCCCGGGAGAGCYCGGGAGGCGCAACTGGCCTCAGTCTCCGATGGTTAGTTCAGATTKGAGCTCTGACCAATCTGTGCGGGAGGGGCCTGTTCAGAGAAGCTGCCGGCTGTGCCGATGGCGATGCGCCGGGGCTTCARCTGCTCGGGCAGCTCCCTGACCAGCTCGATCACCAGAAGGCCGTTCTCAAGTGCGGCCTTGGTCACGCTGACGTGGTCGGCCAGGCTAAAGCTCTGCTTGAACGTCCGGYTGGCGAGGCCGCGATGCAGGAACTCCTGATCTGAGTTTTTCGCTGCCTTCTGGCCTGTCACCAGCAGGTCGCTGCCCTGCTGGGTAATCTCGATGTCGTCGGAACTGAAGCCGGCGACCGCCATGGTGATCCGGTATTGGTCCTCGCCGACCTTCTCGATGTCATACGGGGGCCAGTCCGCCCGGGTTCCGCTGTCGAGTAGGTCGAACAAGCGATCGAACCCGACGGTCGAGCGATAGAAGGGAGTGAAGTCGTAGGTTCTCATAGCCACATTCTCCTTAGAGCAACATAGATACGAGGGGTGCGCCGCGAGGCTCACCCCGGGGCTKCCGGCCCCTATTAGGCGACCAGCGAAAATCGATTTGGGCAGGGTAGACCGGCCCTTCAAGAGGCYGAGCAAGATTTTTTCGGCCCGTGCGGCCGGCCCAACGGGGACGCGAAAACCGCGCGTCCATCCAGCCGACGCCGTGGCGTCCCTTGAGAATGTGATCGCGTCGCCGCGCTGCAGGAGGCGGCGGACCATCTGACGTCCGAACCGACCCCCTCAAGACTTTTCGGAGACCCATGAGATCGATTGCCGGTTGGCGCCGGGGGGAGTTTGGCGACAGTTGAATCAGGGGTTCCTTCGGCGATCCGGGAGTGACTGGCTGCCGGGGTCCCTAGATGGATGTCGGGGTTACCGCGAGGCCTTGGCGCTGGCGCGTGCAAACGTGCATTAATGCCCTCGGCATCGCCCGTTGCACCAAACGCAAACCAAGCTAATGTTCCGCTCTGATGCTCCGGGTCCAGCAGAGTTCAGCGCCATGGGCCCATGTTGGAGGGTCGCGTGCTCAGGGGGCGTTACGGCATTGGTTGGATGGTTGCAGCTTGGCTGGCCATCGTCGTTCTAATCGCTCTTGGCATCGTGCTGGTGGGGCAGTTCGCCAACTGGCGATAAACACGCAGCGGCCGGCATTGCCTGGCAAGCACTGAAGGTCACATCGGCCGGTCCGATGGTGACTGAAGTCGCTATCCGGAACTCAGGCAGTCCGCTCAGGTTTGACTCTCCGTGAGCGATGGCTGACCCCAAATACACATGTGCCCTCCACTGGCCGACCATCGCTCCGACTACAATCGGAGCTGAAAATGGCCCGCACCTTTATGTCCTTGGCACTCTTCGCATCCGTCATGCTGCTCTCCGGCGTCATGACCGTCACCGGCCTAGCTTCACAGCCGACACACGGTTGCTAGGATTGCCGCCGCGACACCCGTCAAGACCACAAATCTGAAACCGAGCTACGTGGCCGTACTGCCCGCGGCCAAGCCCGACGATCTCGACGCGAAATCGGTGCCGGTGGCGTCCCTTTCGCAAGAACCAGGTCCGCTGGCCAAGCCGCTGGCATCGACGCTCAGGCACACGGTCGCAATCGAGTCCTTACGTGTCCGGGCCGCCCCAAGAAGACAGCGCGACAGCTATTCTCACTGAAGGGCGGACACCGGTTACGGTCATCAAGGAGGACCGTGGGTGGGTACTGATCACGGTTGGCGGAGATCGGATCGGTTGGGTTCACAGCAAGTTGTTGCGTAGGGTCGAAGAAAAACAGGCCAGTATCCAATAACTAAGTTCCCCGCCCCTATTGGGAACTTGGTACGCAGCGGCCGGCAGCTTGATGTTACGGTGCGTTTCTCCAACGGTGCGCGCTCGACACTACCGCCGCTCACATCGAGGATGTCGTCGACTGGCCAATCCGCACCGACGAGCAGGGGCTGACGATCGAGTGGAAGACGCCGGTGATCGCCGGTCTCGCCTGGTTGACCTCGGCGAAGGAGCGACACTTCTAGCCGACATTGCGCCAGTGCGGTCCGGAACCCAACGGCACCTCGGCCTCGCCGGGGAAAAAACGCCCTTTGATGCTATGCGCAACCCCGGATGACTTGCCCGGGTTCCCTTAGGAAGGCTGGGCCTTTTCTCGCTGTAGCGCATCGTAGCTCTGTTTGATGCCGAGCGGCATGTGTTTAGGTCGGACGGCCAACGGCGTCGCGTGAAGCCAACGATTGTGGGGGATGGGCCGACGCTCTGGGACGAACACGCGCCACCACGCGTTGTCGATCACCGCCGCGGAGTATCCTGCGCTACTCAGCACCTCGATACATTCCGCCTCGAGGAGTTGGCTATGCACCTCGATTACGTAGTCCGCGCAGTGCGACCCAAGTAACCTGGCTCCGGATCGGAGCACCTCCATCTCGGCACCGTCCACATCGATCTTGACCAGCCCTTTTTGTGATCGATCGACAGGAACTTCGTCGAGGGCGAACCGGTCTCCGATCCCTTCGGCGGAGAGATGGAGGGTGCCCTCTCGGTTGTAATGCCGGTTTCGATCAAAGGCATCTCTCGCCGCACCGCTTGGTTCGTAGGCGTAGACCGTTCCATTCGTGCGCCGGAGAAACCACAGGGCCAACTCACCGACCCCCGCTCCGATGTCTATCATCCAGGCGGCTTCCGCCGCGGACATCGTCAGCGCATGGGCGATCTCGGTTTCGTACAAACCAAGGAACAGTTGCGTCTGCTTCGCAAAATCGATCTCCAGCGTCAGCCCCTGGAACAGCCCGAGAGGCACCCGCCGCATCTTCGGACCTGACGGAAGTATCGCGCGCTTGATTGCCCTCAGCGGCGAGGTGGCAGTAGAGTTTATCGACAAGATCAATCCCCAGCCCGGTAGACCTTGTCTCTCCTTATCTCCCATCGGCCCGAGCGTCCACACCGAAGTATTGATCACGCGTGGCAAGACGACTCCGACGCCGACTGAGATGCTGACATCACGGCTCGGGTGACTGGCGGCGGCCGTGTGCAATCGCAGGGTCTGGCCGGTAGGTCTTGCCAGTCCATCAGAGAGTCCAACGGCTCCCGTTGCTTGATCGACTGAGGCGTGAACTTCGGAAGCGGTGCTGCGTTGTCGGACCGAAAGGGGGCGATGATGACAGAGCGGGTTTTCGGCCCCGATAGACGGGACGGCAAATGGTACTTCTATACGTATGGTGATGGGCAACAGGTCGAGTGGGGACCGTATTCGAGCGAGGAGTTTGCTCAGGGTGCCAAGGCGGCTATCCAACGTCGCCTTGAGGCTGAGGACCCGCAGGAGGTGAAGGAGGCGGCCAGTGAGTCGTCGAGCCGCCCATGACGGTAGACGGCAACGGAACGGCAAAAGAAAACGTCGCGCCGCTTTAGGGACCGGCGCGACCGCGAGTATGACTTTAGAGTGTGCGTAGGGACTGGGCTGTTAGGCTCGGTCAACCAATCCAGTTCCAGTTCGCGGAGTATTGCGTCACCTATCTCGAACCAGACCTTTAAGGCTGGCGTGGCGAAGTACGCCATCGCCCTCGGCTGGCGATCACTGATTCGTTTCCTGGAACTCCATCGGTCCGGGCAAGTTTGAATCGCCTGCGGCGCCTAGCTTCGGAGGAAGTTCATGACCATCTCGATCAAGCCGTCCGCTGCCTCTCAAGTGCGGGCCCTGGTGGCCAAGCAGCCGAACCTGACCCCTGAAGAGATTCACCGGATCTTGGGCATTCCCTTGGTGAATGTTAAGTCCGCGTTGGCGGCAAAGCCCCGCGACAAGCCGAAGAGGCGGAGCCTGGGCGTGCATACGTAGGCGCTCGATGCCCCACTCAAAGCCGATACAAAGAGCCCCGGCCGCTTGGGGTGGCCGGGGTTCCTTTTTTGCGCGGGGAATGGGGGCGACATCGCCCTGCGCGGGATGAGGACGGGGGCGCCCTCATCGTACGCTCTCGCGGATTGCACCATCAATGCCGATGGCGGACTTTGGTTCCGAGCTTGGGGGGACGCACTTTGGACAGACATAGCGGGCGCCCGCACTCGGACGTCCGCCACATCATGAACTTCTAGTGCTGACCCCTACGGGTCGACCGCGTCAGTTCAGGTTGTCGAGATAGTCGCACGTCTCTCGGGTCTGTCGGTCGGTACCGTAATCGAAGATAGCGCGCCGATC